>NZ_LZJA01000191.1:0-22814 GCF_001666785.1 Mycobacterium sp. E3305
CCCCTGCGATGGTGCGGCGTGGTAGACGGGCGCCGGCGAGAGGTAGACGTCGCTGGCTGTAATTCCGTAGAAGTGGCTGGCCATCGCCACGATCGGATCGCCGGGTTCGTCGACACGCCGATGCGGCAGCGGGGGCTTGATCCCCTTGGGGAATCCCGTTGTGCCGGAGGAGTACAACATGACCGCGCCGGATGGTTCCCGGGGCAGGCGGGGGCCGGCCTCGGCGAGGGCCGTTTTGTAGCAGGCGAAACCGTCGACGTCACCGCCGAAGGCAAGCCGCAGCCCGGGACCTTCGACCTGCACGCTGACGTCGATTGCCAGGTCGGCCAGCGCAGCCGAGGCTATCAGCGCGCGTGCATCCGCGTCACGCACGATGTAGCCGGCCTCCCGCGCCGTCAGGTGGTGATTGACGGCGGTGATGTAGAGGCCCGATCGTTGCGTCGCCCAGTACACCTCGAAGACCTCGGCGGCGTTGTCGGAGAGCAGTGCGACGACGTCGCCGCGGCGGAGCCCGGCGTCGTACAGCACCCGCGCAAGCGCGGCGGAGTTGTCGTCGAGTTGCCGGTAGGTCAACACTTTTCCGGACTCCGCCAGAATGACCGCGGGGCGCTCAGGGGCATTGTCCGCGTGGGTACCCGGGTACATCGGTCAGCTCGCCGCGGCGGCTGAAACGACCACGGGATAGACCCGCTTGGCACGGTCATTGGTCATGTCGATGTGCACGAACTTCTGCTCGGTGTACTCGTCGAGGGCACGCGGCCCGAGCTCACGGCCCAGACCGCTTTGCTTCACGCCGCCGAACGGGAACATCGCATTGACCATGTGCCAGTCGTTGATCCATACCGTGCCGGATTCCAACTCGCGCGCGATAGCCAGTGCCCGTTCGTTGTCGGTGCTCCACACGCCCGCCGACAATCCGTACTCGCTGTCGTTGGCGATCGCGACGGCCTCGGCGTCGTCGGCGTACTCGATCACGACCAGCACCGGCCCGAAGATCTCCTCTCGCGCCACCCGCATGTCGTTGGTTGCGCCGGTCAGGATCGTCGGGGCGACCCAATGGCCATCGACGAGCCCGGCGTCGGCGGGGACCGCGCCCTGGAACGCGATCTTGCAGCCCTCCTCTTGCCCGAGCGCGATGTACTTCTCCACGCGCGCTTTCTGTTTGGCGGATATCAGCGGCCCGACATCGGTGGCCGGGTCCATCGGATTACCCACGACAAGGGTGGACGCACGGGCGACCAGCCGTCGCACGAACTCGTCGTGAATCGATGCGTGCAGCAACAGCCGGGTTCCGGACTCGCAGGCCTGACCACACATCAGCAGGAATCCGAACAGCGTGCCGTCGACAGCCAGGTCCAGGTCGGCATCGTCGCAAACGATGTTGGCGCCCTTGCCGCCCAACTCCAGAGTGACCTTCTTGACGTTGTCGGCGGCGGCGCGCATCACGGTCTTACCGACTTCGGTCGAGCCGGTGAAAGCCAACTTGCGCACATCGCGGTGTTCGGCGAGCCGGGCGCCGACGACCGGCCCGGATCCCGTGACAACGTTCAGCACCCCCGCGGGCAGCCCGACTTCGTCGGCCGCCCTGGCCAATTCGAGCAGAGTCAGCGGGGTCTGGTCGTCGGGTTTGAGCACTATCGTGTTGCCGGCCGCCAGGGCGGGGCCCAGCTTCCACACCGCCAGGAGCAACGGAAAATTCCACGGCACGATGCCGGCGCAGACGCCCACGGGCTCGCGACGGAGCAGACCGGTGGCCAGCGTGGGTGTCTCGATCAAGGGGCCGGCTTCCTCGAACGCATACGATCGCGCCTGCGAGGCGAAGTACTTCAGGTGGGCGATCGAGTAGCCCAAGAGAAACGTGCCCGCTGTCCGTGCGGTTGCGCCGTTTTCGCGAACCTGCAGCGCGGTCAACTCGTCGAACCGCGCGGCGAGGTTGCCGGCGATCGCATCGAGGATGCGGGCGCGTTCGTCCGGGGGCGTCAGTCGCCAGACACCGGAGGCATGTGCCGCCCTTGCCGCAGCGACGGCCTCGTCGGCTGTAGCGACATCGCCCCGCGCGACTGTCGCGACCAATTCATTGGTAGCGGGATCGCGCACCTCCAAGCTGCTTGACGCGTCGCGCCAACGCCCGTCGATGTACATCGGATAGTGCGGAATGTCGGTCATGTCTTCCTTATGTTCATCGGATCCGTCGGCGCCAACGTACGAAACTCTTGAATCGATCGGCGGCGTGGTGGGCCGCGCTAACCCCGGCCGGGATCCCCAGCGGGGCAGCAATAATGACGAAAATGATGATGAGGCTCATGAACTGTTCAGAAGCGGATCAGCCCACGCAGATTCACACCCGCGCGCATGTCGTCGTAGCCCTGATTGATCTCTTCGAGCGTGTACTCGCGGGTGACGAGTTCGTCGAGCTTGAGCCGTCCGGCGTGATACAGATCGAGCATGCGGGGGATGTCGTGACGGGGATTCGACGACCCGAAAACCGAACCGCGGACCTGCTTTTCGTACATGATCAAGTCGAACAGCGACATGTCGACGGAGGTGTCCGTCGGGTGCGGGATCGCGGTCATGACCACTCTGCCGCGCTTGCCGACCAGGCTCAACGCCTGCGCTACGTATGCACCCTCAGCCGAGTCGGTGCTGACCACGCATACGTCGGCCATCTGGCCGCGGGTCTGGTCGGTGATCAGGGCGTGGGCCTCCTCGACCGTCGCCGCGGTGTGGGTGGCCCCGAACTCCAGAGAACGGCGGCGTTTGTACTCGACGGGATCGAGCGCGACGATCACGCGTGCGCCCGCGATCCGCGCGCCCTGCACGGCATTCATTCCGATGCCGCCCACACCCATGACCACCACGGTGTCGCCGTCCCGTGCCGCTCCGGTGCGCACCATGCTGCCGTAGCCGGTGGTGACACCGCAGCCGACCAGCGCGGCGGTGTCCAGCGCGGTGGACGGATCGACCTTGATCACCGAGGCCATCGGCACCACGGTGTACTCGGAGAACGTTCCCAGGACGCACATCTGGCCCAGCGCTTGGCCTTTCGCGTGGAATCGGAAGGTGCCGTCGAGTTGCGGTCCGGCGATGATGGCCGCACCGAGCACGCACAAGTTGCTCATCCCGCGCGAACACGGTTCGCAGCGGCCGCAGGCCGGAATGAAACTCAGCACGACCTTGTCGCCCTCGGCCACTTCGGTGACGCCCGGCCCCACCTCGACCACGACGCCCGCGCCCTCGTGCCCGCCGACCACCGGTAGCTGCATCGGCATGTCGCCGGTGACCAGGTGGTCGTCGGAGTGGCACAGCCCGGCGGCGGCCACCTTGACCAGAGCCTCGTTCTCCCGCGGCCCGTCGAGGTCGACCTCTTCGACCGACCATTTCTGGTGTAGTCCCCACACCACCGCTGCCTTCGTTTTCATCGAAACCTCCTTGAAGTCAGCGCTTCTCGGGTGTCCAGGTCGCCGGCAGGCTGTTCACACCGTTGATGAAGTTGGCAAGAGCATAGTGGGGCTCGGGCGCTGAGATATCCGGAATGCGCGTGTAGACCTCGGTCAGCAATGCCTTGAGCATCGTGCGGGCCAGCGCCGCGCCCAGGCAGAAGTGCGGGCCTCCCCCGCCGAAGGCGATGTGCGGGTTGGGGTTTCGCAGAATGTTGAACGAATGGGGTGCGTCGAAGACATCCTCGTCACGGTTGCCCGAGTAGTACCACAGCACGACCTTGTCTCCGGCTTTGATCTGTGAGCCGCGCACGGTGATGTCCTGGGTGGCGGTGCGGCGCATGTGGAGCAGCGGCGATCCCCAGCGCAACACCTCCTCGACGGCGGTGCCGACGCGCCCCTCGACGTCCTCGGCGAGCAGCGCGCGCTGGTCGGGGAACTTCGAGAGGGCGGCGATGGCGTGGGCCGAGGCGTGCCGCGTGGTGTCGTTGGACGCGACGCCCATCAACACGAAGAACGCCTTCAGCTCGTCGTCGGTCATCTTCTTGCCGTCGAACTCGGCCTGCACCATCCACGTCATCAAGTCGTCGCCGGGGTTGGCCCGCCGCTCGGGGATCAGCACCGTTGCCACCTCGTGCAGGTCCATCACGGCGCCCATGAACAGCTCGAGTTCGCTCTGCTCGCCGCGGATGTTCGGGTCGGTCCAGCCCACCAGCCGCTGGGCGGCGGTGACGGCCTTGTCGCGCAGCTCACCGTCGGGCAGCCCGAAGAAGCTGCCGAAGATGCGGCCGGGCAGCTTTACCGACACGAGTTGGACGAAGTCGCCCTCACCAAGGTGCGCCATCTCGCTGACCAGGTCGTGGGCGTGGCCGCGGATCCAGCCTTCCAAGCGGCGCACGTTCTTGGGCTTGAAGGCCTCCGTGGTGATCCCGCGGAGCTGGGTGTGGCGCGGGGCGTCCATGGCGATGAACGACTGCGCGATCTCCACCGCCTCGGGTGCGAAGTCCTCCATCGTGATGCCCTGGGCGGAGGAGAAGATCTCCGGGTGACGGCTGGCCATCCGGATGTCGTCCTGTTTGGTCAGCGACCAGAACCCCCTGGTGTTGAGCTCGGGGGGCAGCAGGTCCGACTCCGCGGGGCGACTCCACGGCACGGGATTCTCCGCGCGCAGGACGGCGAAGGCGGCGTCCCGCTCTTCCGGGGGTCTCGCCCAGAACTCCCGGGCGCTCAGGTCGATGTCTTTGTGGGTGGGCGCGGTCGTGGGTGCGGTCATCAGGGGCCCTTTCTGGCGGTGCGCAGTGGTGCGCGTCACCGCGGCTTCGCCCCCATGCTGGTCAGCGCGACGGCGGTGCGGCATAGGCGCGTGTGCCAATCACTGGCCTGCACGGGCCAGCGCCGGGCACCGCCGATCAGGCGATGGGTGCGCGGAAGGTGGCGATCAGGCCGCCGCCGTCGCGCGCCCCGAATTCGACCCGGCCGCCCATCGCCTCGGCGATCTGCTGCACGATCCACAGGCCGAGCCCGGCGGTGCCCCGCTGGCCGCCCACGCTGACGTATTTGGTGGTCAGCTCGCCAAGGCTTTCGGCCGGGATGCCCGGTCCCCGGTCGGCCACAGTGCAGACCAACTCTCCGCCTTCGCGCGCGCACGCGACGTCGACCGGTTCGCCGCGGCCGTGCCGAGACGCGTTCTCCAGCAGGTTGGTCAGCAGCCGGCGCAGACCCTGGGCGTTGACGGCCACGGCGGTCAGGTCATCGCCGACGCTCAGTCGCAGCCGCGGCACGCCGAGGCCGACCGCGTCGGCGGCCGCGACGATCAGGTCGGCCACGTCGACCCGGCGGACCTTCCCCGCCGAAAACGTCGGGCGGCGACTCAGCGCGACGTCGGAGAGGGCGTCGAGCATGTCGGCGAGGTGGCGCACGTGCCGGGCCACCAGTTGCAGACTGGTTTCCCGGTCGGCCTGCGACATCGGCCGCGCCGAAGTCAGGGCCTCGGTCAGCGCCTCCAGAGACGTGATGGGGGTGCGGAATTCGTGCACCAGAACCTGGAGTCCATCCTGTTGCGACTGGTAGGACCGCAGCAGGCGCGCCCGCAGGTCGCGCTCCTCTTCGGCGGCGGCGTGTTCGGCCTCGGCTTCCACCAGGGCGCGCAGCCGGGAGCGGTGTTCGCGTTCGGCGAGCGTGGACAGCCCCGCGGTGATGACCGCGACGAAGATCAGAAACACCGCCGACCAGCCCGCCAGGAGCGCCGGGGCCGCGGTGGCCGGGAGCCCCGGCGACGAGACCAGCGCGACCGGGATATAGATCGCGCCCAAAAGCACTGCGACCAAGAGGGTTTCACCGAAAGACAGTCGTGCCGCCGAGGCGATCACGGCCAGCGCCAACACCGGGACCACCGGGCTGTACACCCCTCCGCTCAAGGCGATGAGCGCCAGCGTGAACGCCGAGTCGAAGCCGGTGACCAACCATGAATAGCGGGTGCGCCGGACCTCCAGCTGCGGATAGGCCATCACGACGGCCGCGTAGACCATCGCCGCGCCCAACACCGCCAGGGTGGTCGCCGTGTGCTGCCGGAGCCACTGGGGTCCGATCCCCATCAGCACGCCGACCGATACGACGACGGCAACTCGTACCGCGACGACCGTGCGGGCCAGCCCGTAGTCCTCGCCGTCGAAGTCCACCGTGGTTCCGAGGTGATCGAGCGGTCTCACCCAGCTGACCATAGGGTTGGGGTTAGCATCGCGGCAATGACTCGCTCGCCATACGTCGTGGTGATCGTGGATGACCACGAGCTGTTCGCGCAGGGCCTCGCCCTGTTGCTGACCCGCGAGTGGGGCGAACTGTTCAGCGTCGGCGGCCAGACGACCTACGTGGAAGAGGCCGCCGACCTGGTGGCCCGCTGCGACGCCGACGTCGCGATCATCGACCTGTCGATGCCGCCCTTGGGCGGGGTCGCGGCGATCCGGCATGTCAAGGCGCGCCGGCCGAGGACCCGGATCCTGGCGCTGTCGGGTACCGACGACCTGGCACTGGCCGAGGAGGCGTTGCGGGCCGGTGCCGACGGCTTCCTGTCCAAAACCGCGCGGCCCGAGGCGCTGGCGGGGCCCCTATGGACCATCGCGGAGGGCCTGCGGGTCGTCGACGGCGCCCTGCTCGACGCGTTGCTCAGCAACACCCGCAAGCCGCCGTCCGAGCTGCTGGACAATCTCAGCGCCCAGGATCTTCAGCTGTGGACCCTGCTCGCGGCCGGTATGGAGACCGGCGACATCGCCCAGCGGATGCTGGTGTCGGAGCGCACCGCCAAACGCATGGTGGCGTCGCTGCTGCACAAACTCGGGGTCGGCAACCGCATCGCCGCCGCGGCGCTGGCCGGCCGCTACCGGTTGCTCGATGACGTCGCCGAGACCGGCCGGATCAGCTGAGGATCTGGATCGCTTGGGCGGGGCACATCGCGGCCGCCCGGATCACCCGGTCACGCTCGGCTTCGGGCGGGTCGGGCTCGAGCACGACCACTTGATCGGCACCGTCGGGAATGTCGAAAACATCGGGAGCGGCCAGCAGGCACTGCCCGTGTCCCTCACACAGGCCGTAGTCGACGGTGATGCGCATGACCGCCAGTATCGGCGCCCGACGGGCACCGCAGTCGGTCCAATCGCGCCAGATGTGGCCTGGCCGGGCCAGCCCGTCGAGGGCCTTTCAGCCCTACTTTGCGTCGACGCGTACGACGTAGCATCTGCTCATTCTGGAGCCGCCAGTGTCCCTTCCTGAACCGAGAACCCGATCATGACCACCACGCAAACCGAGCCCACCTCCATCGAAGCGCCCGAGGTCGCCGAACAGCGCAGGCACGAAATCGACGCGATCGTCGACGCGGCGGCCGCGGCGGCCCGGGAGTTCCGCAACCTCGACCAGCAGCAGGTCGATGCCATCGTCGAGGCGATGGTCCGCGCGGGGGTACGCGCCGCGGGGGAACTGGCAAGTGTCGCGATCGAGGAGACGGGCTTCGGCGTCTTCGAGGACAAAGTCGTCAAGAACTATGTGGCCACCGAGTTCCTGCACGACTATCTGCGGGGCAAGAAATCGGTGGGGGTCGTCGACGAGGACGTCGAGCACAACATCGCCTACGTGGCGGAGCCGATCGGGGTCGTGCTGGCCATCACCCCGGTTACCAACCCGACGTCGACCGTCCTGTTCAAGGCGATCGTCGCCGCGAAGACCCGCAACGCCATCCTCTTCCGGCCGTCACCGTATGCGGTCGGCTGCTGCGAACGCAGCGTGGAGATCCTTCGCACGGCGGCCGAAGCGGCCGGGCTGCCGCCGGGGGCGCTACAGGTCATCCCCGACGCCGCGCACGAGGTCACCCACTATCTGTTCAAACATCCGGGAGTCGACTTCATCTGGGTGACCGGTGGGCCGAAGATCGTGGCGCTGGCGAATTCCGCCGGAAAGCCCGGCCTGTCGGTCGGCCCCGGGAACGCACCGATCTACATCCACAAGACGGCGGACATCAAGGGCGCGGTCGTCGACATCCTGATCTCGAAAACCTTCGACTCTTCTGTCATCTGCCCGGCCGAGCAAACCTGCGTCATCGACGACGAGGTCTATGACGAGATGATGGCCGAATTCGAGCGGATGGGCGCCCAGTTGCTCACCCCGGACCAGGCGAACGCCCTGGCGGAATTCGCGTTTGGCTGCGGCGACAAGGTCTCGCTCGAGGCCGTCGGACAGAAGGCGTCCGAGCTGGCCGACCGGGCGGGCTTCAGCGTGTCACCGACCGTCAAGGTACTGCTGGCGCAGCTGCCCGCCGACTTGGACGAACTCGCCGAACACCCCCTGTTGCAGGAGAAGCTGATGCCGGTGCTCGGCGTGGTGCGGGCACGCAGCGTTCAGCACGCCATCGACGTCGCCGTCCTGGTCACCGAGCACGGCGGTCTGGGCCACACCTCGGCCATCTACGCCAACGACGAGGAGGTCATCGACGCGTACGGCCTGGCGGTCCGCACCGGCCGGATTCTGGTCAACGCCCCCACCGCGGTCGGGGCCCTCGGCGGGGTGTACAACAACCTGACCCCCACCTTCTCGTTGGGTTGCGGCACGTGGGGCGGATCCAGCACGACGGAGAACGTCAACTACCGGCAGCTGCTGAACATCAAGACGGTCTCGCGGCGCCGCACCCCGCCGCAATGGTTCCGCGTCCCGTCCAACACCTACTTCAACGAGGGCGCACTGGACAACCTGCGCGAACTCGACGGCGATACCGTCGTCATCATCACCGATGCCCTCACCGAAGAGCGCGGCGTCGTCGACCAGCTCCGCGGCAAGTTGCGCGCCGAGCACGTGCAGGTCTTCAGCGAGGTGACGCCGGAGCCCGACGAAACCACCATCCGCCGCGGTGTCGCGCTGCTGGAGCGGGCCCAACCCGATCTGCTGCTTGCCGTGGGCGGCGGTTCGGTGCTCGACGCCGGCAAGGCGATCCGGCTGTTCTACGAGCACCCGGAGAAGGGCCTCGAGGAGCTGACGATGCCGTTCCTCGATCCCCGCAAGCGCGTGGCCGATTATCCGGTCGACCGTCATCGTGTCCAATTGGTTGCTGTCCCAACGACATCGGGTACCGGTTCGGAAGTCTCACCGGCGGCGGTGCTGACGGTGGGCGGCAAGAAGGAGACGCTCGTCGATTACAGCCTGGTGCCCGACCTCGCAATCGTCGACCCGGTCTTGACCTCCTCGATGCCGCAGAAGCTGACCGCCGACACCGGCATCGACGCGCTGACCCATGCTTTGGAGGCCGCGGTCTCGATCTTCGCCTCGCCCTATACGGACGCGCTGTGCGCCCAGGCGGCACGACTGATCTTCGATGCGTTGCCAAGGGCATACGACGACCCCGACGACCTGTCCGCGCGGACCGACATGTCGAACGCCGCAACCCTTGCGGGGCTTGCCTTTTCGAATGCGTTCGTCGGGACCAATCACGCGCTCGCCCATGCCGTGGGCGCGAGATTCGGAATTTCGCATGGTCGGGCGAACGGGATTTTCCTGCCGCATGTGCTGCGGTACAACGCAAGCCTGCCAAGCAAGTTCATGCCCGCGCCGGGATATTCCGCCTACGTGGCGCCGGACAAATACGCGCAGCTCGGCCAGCTGATCTTCGGCGGCCATGAACCCGACGAATCCCGCGCCCGGTTATTCCGTGGGGTCGATGATCTGCTCAACCGACTCGACATGCCGCGATCCCTGCGGGAGTACGGCGTCGACGAGGACCAGTACCTGGCCGCGCTGCCCGCGCTGGCGATGACGGCGTTCGAGGACCTCAGCAACCGTACAAATCCGCGGATGCCGTTGGTCAGCGAGATCACCGAATTGCTCCGGCTGGGTTTTTACGGCGCCGCTCAAGGCGATGCTCAGCCGCGTAGCTGAGGCAGCACGTCACGCTCGTACGCGGCGAAGAACCCGTCCATGTCGGGACCGATCTGCTGGACGTACACCTCGTCGATGTCGGCGTCGATGTACTCACGCACCTTCGCGACATGGGTGTCGGGGTCCGGTCCGCAGGTGACCGCTTCGGCGACCTGGTCCGGCGTCACGAGTGACATCAGCGCGGCGAAATCCTTGGGCCGCGGCAGGGTCTGCGCCGACTGCCCGGGCAACGCGTCGTTCCCCCATAACCGGTGCGCCGCCTTGAGCGCCGCCTCCGCATCTTCGTCCCAGCTCACCTTCGTGCCGCCCTGTACCGGTTTGTTGCCACCGCCGGCCTCGCGGAACGTCTTGACCAGGTCCGCCTCCGGCATCACCAGGACGAAGCCGTCGCCGATTCGCCCGGCCAGCTCTGCGCCCTGCGGCCCGAAACCGGACACATAGATGGGCACCGGTTGGTCGGGCCGGGTGTAGATGCGGGCCTCCTGCACCTCGTAGTGCTTGCCGTGGTG
The DNA here is from genome assembly GCF_001666785.1 of Mycobacterium sp. E3305. Lineage (NCBI taxonomy): Bacteria > Bacillati > Actinomycetota > Actinomycetes > Mycobacteriales > Mycobacteriaceae > Mycobacterium > Mycobacterium sp. E3305. The sequence continues at coordinate 10,358 of NZ_LZJA01000191.1, forward strand.
GCTCAGCTCGTCGCCGCGGTGCAGCATGCGAATGACGTCGACCGCCTCCTCCAGCATTTCCTGCCGCACGCCCACCGACGGCCACCGATCGCCGAGGACGTGTTCGTTCAGCGCCTCACCGCTGCCCACCCCCAGCACGAAGCGGCCGTCGAGTTGCACCGCGGCGGTTGCGGACGCCTGGGCGATGATCGCCGGATGGGTCCGGATGGTCGGGCACGTCACGGCGGTGCTCACCGGCAGCGACGTCACCTCGGAGAGCGCTCCGATCACGCCCCACACGAACGGACTCTGGCCCTGCTCGTCGTTCCATGGATGGAAATGATCCGAAATCCACAGCGCATCGAACCCGGCCGCCTCCGCGCGCTTGGCCTGGTCGATGAGTTCCTTGGGGCTGTACTGCTCGCACGACAGGAAGTATCCGATCTTGGTCATGGCGGCGGGCTACCCGCTGCGGCCTGCGGTATGCGCCGGTTTGGCCGTTTATCCGCCGCGCACTTGGGAGTTCATCCGCCGGTGCCCGGCGCCAGACCTCGATCCCGAAACGTCCCCGCTGCGGATCGCCATGCCGGACAGATGGTTTCGCGGCGCTGCGCGGCTATGCCGGTGCCGATCGGCGCCGCGCTCGATCTCACCTCCCACCCGGCCACAGCCGCCACGCCGCGCGACCCTGCGCGCGAAGGCCGTGTGACGGGTGTGACCACCCGTGGCGCGCCGGGCCACCCCGCGAGAATCCCTTCGCCAATTTGGAGAAGGTAGTTCTCCAAAGCCGAGAGACGATTTACGATACCGGTGATCTGTGAGCTCTCCCGACGATCGGAGTCCGTCATCGACGCCTGGATTCTCGATGCGGTGCGCACACCCCGCGGCCGGGGCCGCCCCGACGGGGGCCTGCACGCCGTCCACCCGCAGGCCCTCTTCGCGCGTTGCCTCACCGCGCTCGCCGAGCGGACCGGATTCGAGCCGGCCGACGTCGACGACGTGATCGCGGGCAACGGCATCCTCGGCGGCGACCACGGCGACGACATCGCGCGGCTCGCGGTTCTGCTGGCCGAATGGCCCGAGACCGTGCCGGGGATGACGCTGAACCGGTTCTGCGGTTCCGGTCAGCAAGCCGTCACCGTCGCCGCGTCGTCCATCGCCGCCGGCAATGACGACCTGGTGATCGCCGGCGGGGTGGAATCGATGTCCCGGTGGGGCGTCACCGTGGGAGCCCCGACGATCGACGGCCAAAACCCCGACTTCCGCGAGCGATATCCCACCGTGCCGCAGGGAATTTCGGCCGACCTGATCGCCACCCTGGAGGGGTTCACCCGCGAAACCGTCGACGCCTACGCCGCGCAGAGCCAGGAGCGCGCCGCCGTGGCGATCGACGAGGGCCGGTTCCTGGGCTCGCTCGTCGACGTGGCCACACCGAACGGGCCAGTCGAGCGCGACGAACACCCGCGCCCCGGCACCACCACCGAGACGTTGGCACGCCTCAAGCCCGCCTTCGCCGCGATGGGCGGCACCCGCCCCGACGGCGAGCAGCACACATTCGACGAGATCTGCGCTCAGCGCTACCCCGGCATCGACCACATCGATCACGTGCACCACGCGGGCAATTCGTCCGGGGTGGTCGACGGGGCCGCCGCGGTGCTGGTCGCGTCCTCCAACTGGATGCACGCCGCGGGCGTCACCCCGCGCGCACAGATTCGCGCCGCCGCGGCGATCGGTAGCGAACCGATCATCATGCTGACCGCCCCCGGTCCGGCGGCCCAGCGCTGCCTACAGCGCGCCGGCATGGCGGTCGATGACATCGACCTCTGGGAGATCAACGAGGCCTTCGCCGCGGTCCCGCTGAAGACGATGCGCGATCTCGACATCGACCCCGGACTGGTCAATGTCAACGGCGGCGCCATCGCCCTCGGCCACCCCATCGGCGCCACCGGGGCGATGCTTATCGGCACCCTCCTGGACGAGCTCGAACGCCGGGATCTGACAACGGGTCTGGTGACCATGTGCACCGGCGGCGGGATGGGCACCGCGACCATCATCGAGCGGGTGTGACCGTGCCGCACACCCTGGAGCTGGACCGGCCGTGCGCGGGGGTCGCACTGCTGCGCCTGAACCGCCCCAAGCAACTCAACGCCATCAACGAGGCGTTGCAAAGCGAATTGCGCCTTGCGCTGGCCGATTTGGCCACCGACCGCACGGTGCACGCCGTGGTGCTGACCGGCGCAGGCCGCGGCTTCTGCGCCGGAATCGACGTGCGCGACTTCGGCCCCTCGATGCTGGATGCCACCGCGCCCGCGCTGGACCGGATGCGCTTCCAGGAGCGGATGGCCGCCCTCGCCGAAGCCGTGCGGGCGTTGCCCCAACCCGTCGTCGCCGCCGTCAACGGGCCGTGCGTCGGGGCCGGGCTCGCGTTGTGCCTGGCGGCCGATATCCGAATCTGTTCGCACGCCGCATCATTCGGCAACGCCGCCGTCCTGCTCGGTCTCTCCGGCGCCGAGATGGGCATGAGCTACCACCTGCCGCGCATCGTCGGCACCAGCGTGGCCGCCGACTGGATGCTCACCGGGCGCACCGTCTCGGCCACCGAAGCCGACCGGCGCGGCCTGGTGAGCGAGGTGGTCGAGCCGGACCGGCTGGCGGAGCGGGCCGTCGAGCTGGCCGCGCTCATCGCGAGCCATTCCCCGCTGGGCGCAGAACTGACCAAGCGCGCCCTGCAGGTCAACACCGACGCCGCCAGCCTCTCGGCGGCGCTGGAGCTGGAGAACCGCAACCAGGTCATCTCGCATGCCACCGACGAGGCGGCCGAGCGTCGCAAGAAATGGTCGTCGTGACGGGTCCGCTGCGCGGCGTGCGCGTCGTCATGATGGGCGGCCTGGGGCCTGCCCCGTTCTGCGGAATGTTGTTGGGCGACTTGGGCGCCGACGTCATCCGCGTAGACGCTCTCGCCGCCGTGGACGGGCCCCTTCCCATCGACTACACGGTGCGCCGTAGCCAGCGGTCGCTCGCCGCCGACGCCAAGGACCCTCGCGGTAGGGAGCTCGTTCATCGCCTGGTCGCCGAGGCGGATGCCTTCGTCGACGTGTACCGGCCGGGGGTGGCAGAACGACTCGGCATCGGCCCGGACGAGTTGCGCGGGCGCAACCCCCGTCTGGTCTACGCCCGGATGACCGGATACGGGCAGGACGGGCCGCTGGCCGGCCACGCCGGTCACGACATCAACTACATCGCTTTGGCGGGCGCCCTGCACGGCATCGGCCCCGCCGAATCCCGGGTGCCGCCGCTGAATCTGGTCGGCGACTACGGCGGTGGGGGAATGCTGTTGGCCGTGGGCCTGCTCAGCGCCATCCTCGAGGCGCGCGAGTCCGGCGCGGGTCAGGTGCTCGATGTCGCCATGGTCGATGGGGTGGCCACGCTGTTGACGCCGTATTTCGGGATGGTGCCCGCCGGCACCTGGCGCGACCCGCGCCACGACAATCTGCTCGACGGGGCCGCCCACTTCTACGGCGTGTACGCCACCGCCGACGGTGGCCACTTCGCCGTCGGCGCGATGGAGCCGAAGTTCTACGCAGAGCTGTGCGATCGCCTCGGCGTCGACGTGCCGCACGACGACGACGCGCCGGGCGCGTGGCCCGCCCATCGCGCCGCCCTGGCCACCCGCTTCGCCGAGAAGTCGACCGAGGAGTGGCAGCGGCTCCTCGATACCCCGGGATGCTGTGCGACACCGGTGCTTTCGCTGGCCGAGGCGCCACGGCACCCGCACCTCACCGCGCGGCGAACATTCATCGACGTCGACGGCGTCACCCAACCCGCCCCGGCGCCCCGGTTCTCCCGCACCCGGCCGCCCACCCCGACACCGCCATCGCTTCCCGGTGATCACACGCGCGCGCTGCTGGTCGAACTGGGGTTGAACGCACAAGAGATCACCGAGCTTGTCCAGGCGGGCGTGGTGGCACAAAGCAACCGAGAGGGCCGATAGATGTCGTGGGACTTCTCCACCGATCCCGAATGGGCACGGCAACTCAAATGGGTCGAGGACTTCGTGCGCGAAGAGTGCGAACCCATCGACCTGATCGTCAAGGAATCCCATGACCTCAACGACCCGGTGCGCCAGGCGCTGATTCCACCCCTGCAAGACATCGTCAAGGAGCGTGGCCTGTGGGCCACCCACCTCGGGCCGCACCTGGGCGGCCCGGGCTACGGCCAGGTGAAACTCGCGCTGCTCAACGAGATCCTGGGCCGCTCGGAGTGCGCGCCGATCGTATTCGGCTCCCAGGCCCCCGACTCCGGCAACAGCGAGATCCTGGCGCACTACGGCACGCCCGAGCTCAAGGTCCGCTATCTCGAGCCGCTGCTCGACAACCGCATCGTGTCCTGCTTCTCGATGACAGAGCCGCAGGGCGGCGCCGACCCCAAGGTCTTCCGCACCACCGCGGTGCAGGACGGGAATCACTGGATCATCAACGGGGAGAAGTGGTTCTCGTCATTCGCCTCGATGGCGTCATTCCTGATCGTGATGGCCATGACCGATCCCGACGCGCCGCCCTATCAGCGTTACTCGATGTTCGTCGTGCCCGGCGACACGCCCGGCATCAACGTGCTGCGCGACGTCGGCCTCGGCTATCAGCCGGTGGGCGGCGGGCGTGAGGGCTATGTCCGCTACGAGAACGTCCGGGTGCCGGCCGACCACATGCTGGGTCCGCGGGGCGGGGCCTTCGTCGTGGCCCAAACCCGCCTGGGCGGCGGGCGGATTCACCACGCGATGCGCACGGTCGGCCTGGTCCGCCGGATCTTCGACATGCTCTGCGAGCGGGCGGTTTCGCGGTACACGCAGGGCGAGGCGCTTTCGAACAAGCAACTCGTCCAGGAGATGATCGCCGACTCCTGGATGGAGATCGAGGCCTTCCGGCTGCTGACCCTGCAAACCGCTTGGAAGATAGACCAATTCAACGATTACAAGGCGGTGCGGGCAGACATCTCGGCGGTGAAGGCGATGATGCAGAAGGTGCTACACGACGTGTCGTCGCGGGCGCTGCAGCTGCACGGCTCGCTGGGTACCACCCACGAGATGCCGTTCGTGCAGTACCTGGTGGAGTCGTTCGTGCTGGGGCTTGCCGACGGCCCCACCGAGGTGCACAAGGTGACGCTGGCCCGCTTGCTGCTGAAGGACCGCACTCCCGCGCCCGACCTGTTCCCGTCCGAACATCTGCTGCGGTTGCGCGCGGCGGCCGAGGCCAAGTTCGCCGACAAGTTGGCCGGCATCCCGCGGCGTGGCGATCGCTAGCGCGGCGGAGCCGGGCGAAGCGGGTCGCCACCATCGGGCCCGTGGCGATCGCTAGCGCGGCGGAGCCGGGCGAAGCGGGTCGCCACCGTACGCCTTAGACGGCTTTCGTGACGCCGACATACGACAGCACCACGTCGGACAGATCGGTCATCCGAGTGAGCACCGCGTAGGAACGGATGAAGGACTGGCCGACGCATCCGTCGATCTTGATGTGGAAGTTGCTGATCATCACCCAGGGGTTCGCACCCTTGAAATTCTTCTTGATCACCGGCACCGTCAGGACGAGGCCGGGTTTCATTCCGATGCTCATCACGCCGTTCATCGGCGTCGAAACGAACGGCAGCAGGGGCGGCAACGTACCGGTGGTGTCGAAGGTGGGGCTGACGCCGGGGATGATGCCGGCACCACCCTCCATGATCACGCCGTTGGATGTACTCATATCGATCCCGCAGCCGATCTGGTAACCCACCTCCAGGATTCCGTGGGGCTCTTCCGGTCCTTTCAGCGAGCCGACGAAGATGCCGCTGGCCATGTATTCGCGCGAGGCGATGGAGGTGGTCAGCGGTGCCACCGGGACTTGCATCTCGTCCTTGGCGCCCAGCCCCAGGGTCCAGCCGTCGGGAGTGTTCAACAGGACGGGGGGATTCGATGGCACCGTCCCATCGGCCGGTGCCGAAGTCGCAGCGGCAGGCTCGATCTCGGGACCGTCATCGGGATCACCGGACGCCGCCGGCGCCGTGACCACAGACAAAACGAGGCAAGCGGCGACCACCAGGGCACGACGAACGACCACGGTTACCGGCCTCACGCACGCCAACGTACGCACTTGCCGTTTCGAGTCGCGAAATTTGCTGGGCGCCCGATCAAAGTCGTTGTGCGTTCGTGACTCTTATGCGACTTGGACGCCGAAGCTAGAATTAGGCTTTGTTAGCCGGCAGTTCAGGCAAACGACGGAAGGGCCGCGACCATGAAGCGCAGATTCGCCACCGTACTTGTCGTGGGTTCGGTGGCCGTCGCAGTCATGACCGGCGCCGGCGGATTCGCGGTCGGAACGGCGCTCGCGTCTCCAGACCCGGGCCAGGTGGACGACATCCCGACGATCGACGAATGGCAGATCCAGTACCCGACGACGATGACGAACCCATACGAAGATTCAGTCGGCTCTTCGGGTGACTGGGGTGGCGTCGGGATGTGGTGCCAAAATCTCCACGCCAATTGCGCCTGATCACCCGCACCGTCAGATCAGCAGTGACTGCGCCCGGTCCAGCAAGCCCGGCAGCGTTGTCGCCATCGCTTCCAGTTCCGCTCGCGGGGCCGCTCGTCGCCGATTGTGCTTGACGATCAGCGACCACGTCGCCGCCGATTTGAAGCAGGCGAGCGCGCGGAACCAGGCCACGTCGGTGATGTTGCGGCCCAGTTCTTTCCGATAGATGTCGGCGAGTTCGGCGACGGGGGGCACCTCGGCCGTCGAGCGCGCAACGCGCCGGTACGTGTCCGGGTCGCAGTTGATCAGGAACCAGCCGGCGTCGATCCGCGGATCGCCCACCGACCAGATCTCCCAGTCGATCACCGCGTTGATGCACGAGCCGGTCGCCATCAGGTTGCCCAGACGGAAGTCACCGTGCACCACGCTCGGCCCCATAGGCGTTGGCGCGCAACCCAACAACGCGTCGCGCACCCCGGGCCAATCGGGCACCAGCGCCGCATCGACGGTCTGCAGCGTCTCGGACCAACGCCAGACTTCTGCGACCGCATCGACAATCGGTTCATCACCCAGGCCGATTTCGCCGGGCCGCAAACCGTGCAACGCGGCCATGGCCCGGCATGCATTGCGGTACCGCTCGGCCAAGCCGGCGCCGCCGGTGCAACCGTCGAAAAGCGGTTCGACGCATTCGCCTTCAACGTGTGACATCACGAACAGCGGCGGTGTGTGTGGCGGTTTCCCCGGGTCCTCCCATAACACCTCGGGCACCGGAACCGCGCTGCCCGCAAGGGCTTTCATGAGGCGGGCCTGCCGCAGCACGTCGCGATGCGCGACCGGTTCGACCCCGGGCGGGGCGACCTTGATCACCGCGGGCCGCCCGTCCAGGGCGCCCCGGAAGGTGAGGCTGGAGGCGCCCCCGGAAATCGGTGCGACGCCGGTGATTCCGGCGCCCGCCAGGCGCCGCCGCAGCTCGTCTAAGTCCAGTTCGGCCATTCAGCCGGCCGACCTGGTCCAGCCGACCTCGGCGAGGAAGGGCTGGGTGTGCGCGATGCGTCCGGTCAGGATCTTCGGGTCACCGGTACACAGCCGGAAGGCCGTCTCGGTGATCAGTTCGATGTCTTCGGTGTCGGTCTTGGCCAGGTCGAGGGCGCCGGCCCCGGGCGTGGCCACGGGATTGCTGGGAGCGGCGGCGTTGACGGCGATCCCGTCGTCGTACAGTTCGGCCGCAAGGCTTTTCGTCAGCCGGTTGAGCGCGGCCTTGACCGTCCCGTAGAAGCCGAAGCCCGCGGTGCGGTCGAACTCGGAGAACGGCGGGCCCGGTGGCAGGTCACCGCCCAACGAGGTCAGGTTCAGGATCCAGCCCCGCCCGCGCTCCCGCATTGCGGGAATCGCCAACTGGCTCAACTGCAATGGGCCGAGGACATGCATCTCCATCATCAGGCGGGCCCGCCGTTCCGGGAAGCCGTCCAGGGGCCGCAGGAAGGTCACCGCCGCGTTGTTGACCAGGATGTCGGGGGCGCCGACGGCGCTGACCACTTCGGCGAACAGCCTTTCCCGTTCCTCGGGCCGCGACAGGTCGGCTTGGACCGCGACGGCCTTCCCGCCGCCGGCGACGATCTCGGCCAGGGTCTCGCCCAACGAGCCCTGGTACTTGGGGTCCGGGTCCATCGTGCGGGCGGTCAGCGCGACCGTGGCACCGCGCGTGGCGAGCCGTGCGGCGATCGCCTTGCCCAGCCCCCGGCTGCTGCCGGTGACGAGGGCCACCATCCCATCGCACCGTTGGTCCGCGCTCATCCTCGACCTCCTACGGAAATGGCTTCTCCGTATCAGAGAATGCCATTATCGCCGGTTGAGGGGAAGTGCCCTCCCGCGTAGCGCGTCGATCGAGTAGCTCCCGCCACCCGTGAAAACCAGCAGCAAGAACGCGAAGCAGAACAGGATCGACAAGCCGCCGCCGTTGCCCGCCGGCGGATCGGCGACCGGCCAGAGCGCTTGTGGCTGGTGGATCCAGAAATAGGCGACCGCCATCTCTCCCGAGGCCACGAATGCGACGGCACGGGTGAACAGTCCGGCGGCGATCAGCACACCCGCGACGACTTCGATGAGCCCGGCGTACCAGCCGGGCCATGAGCCGAACTCGACGCGAACCGGCGACGCCACCGGCCAATCGAACAGGCTCCTCGATCCGTAGGCGGCGAACAGCAGACCGTAGACAATGCGAAACACACTCAGCACCGCCGGGGCGTAGCGGCTCAGATCCTTCGTCACGATCCAGAGGTTACGGTCGCGGTCCAGTCGAGCAGGCGCCGCCAGAGCCGATGCCGGCTCGACGCCATGTTGTGGCAGTGCGCGCTGTCGGCCAGGACCAGTGTGGTGATGTCGGGGCAGGCGCGATACAGGCCGGCCTCGGCGCGCGGATCTGGCGACACGTCGACGGCGCCGTAGCCGATCAACACCGGAACCTCGATCTGTGCGGCGCGCTCGGCGACGACGCCGGGAATCATGGCGGTCCCGAACACGCGCGGCACCAGCGATTTCGCGACGACGCAGTCCGCCGCGACAACGTCGGCGGGGACGTCGGCGAGGTGAAACCAGCTCTGCAGATACTCGCGCGGGCCCTCGAAGTAGGGCTGCGGCAAGGCGGCGAGGATCTCCCGCTCGAGGTCGGCGCGTCCACGCGTGGTCGCCGACCGGGCGATGAATGCGGGGTCCAGGTTCAGCGGCGCGACGTGCTGATTGGTGCAGCCGAGCAGGGCCAGCGCGGCGTAGCTGCAGAACAGCGCTTGCTGGGTGATGGCCAGGTAGCCGCCGAGGGAATGCGCCAGGGCCACCGGCGGCGCGTGGACTCCGATTGCGGCGGGCAACGCGGACACCGCGTGCGCCAGCGTGGCGGCGATGTCAGGAAAGCCGAAATCCCTTGCTGGTTGCGAACTTTCACCCGTGCCCAGCGGATCGATGGTCACTACGTCATAGCCGTTGCCCGAGGCGAACTCGGCGAAGCTGTACCCATGCCGCCCGGGAATACGCAGGTCCCAGTAGTCGCGGCTGTAAGTGCCGCCCGGCAGGCAAACCAGGAGCCCGAGCGGCTCGCCGCCCGCCGGATAGTGGGTCGCCGCAAGCGACGCCCGCTCCCCGATCACGTCACCGACGTCGAACGTCAACGGCTGCGCGGCAAACGTCATACGGCGCAATCCTTCCACGACCCGTCCTGTACACACATACATGTACGTCCACACGCAAGGAGGCGTCTTGACCTATGTGTTTCTCCTCTGCGCCATCGTCGCGGAGGTGATCGCGACCAGCCTGCTCAAGAGCACGGAGGGTTTTACCCGACTGTGGCCGACGGTCATCTGCCTGACCGGCTACGCCGTCTCGTTCGCGCTGTTGGCGCTGTCGATCGCGCGCGGCATGCAGACAGACGTCGCCTACGCGTTGTGGTCGGCGATCGGCACCGCCCTGATCGTGCTGATCGCCGTGTTGTTTCTCGGCTCGCCGGTGTCTGTCGCGAAGGTCGTCGGCGTCGGGTTGATCATCGCCGGCGTGGTCACGTTGAACCTCTCCGGCGCCCATTGAGGCTAGGCGTGGGCCGCCGTTTCGTCGCCGGCCCGTGAGCTGCTGTTTACGCAACGGCCTTCAACCGCGCGCCTGGTGTGCAAACATCGCTGCCAGACTGACGCTCTGCCGTCCCCCGGGCGGCTCGGTTGATATTGCGGCAACCTCTAGGGAGCAGGACCACCATGACCGATGTCGAACAGACACCCCCCGACGGAGTCTCTCCCGCCAGCCCTACGCGGGCGGATCTGGTTGAGCACTCGCGCACCGGGATGAGCGCGGCCGCACTGCAGCGGGCCATCAACGACCACCTGCGCTACTCCATCGGCCGCCCGGCCGCGGCCCGGCGGCCCGAGCACTACTACCGGGCGCTCGCCCTGGCCGTGCGCGACCGCATGCAGGACCGCCGGGTGGTCTCGACGCAAACCTCGCTCGATCTCGGCCGCAAGGTGACCTGCTACCTGTCGGCGGAATTCCTGATGGGGCCGCAACTGGGCAACAATCTGCTGAACCTCGGCATGGAGCGCGCGGCCCGGGAGGCGCTGGCGGCGATGGGCCAGAACCTCGACACCGTACTGGCGTGCGAAGAGGAACCGGGACTGGGCAACGGCGGCCTCGGCCGGCTGGCCGCGTGCTATCTGGACTCGCTGGCCACCCTGGAGCGGCCGGCGATCGGTTACGGAATCCGCTACGAGTTCGGCATTTTCGACCAGGAGATCCACGACGGCTGGCAGGTCGAACAGACCGACAACTGGCTCGACCACGGAAACCCCTGGGAGATCGCCAAACCCGACGTCAACTACCTGGTCAAGTGGGGCGGCTACGCCGCGCACTACACGGACGACGGCGGCCATGATCGCGTCCGGTGGGTGCCGGGGCGGGTGCTCAAGGGCGTCGCCTATGACACCCCCATCCAGGGTTACGGGGTGAACACCTGCAACGTGCTGACGTTGTGGAGCGCACGGGCCGTCAAGTCTTTCGCGCTGGAAGCGTTCAACACCGGTGACTACTACGGCGCCGTCGAAGACGAGGTGATGTCGGAAACGGTCACCAAGGTGCTGTATCCGAACGACGAGCCGGAGGCGGGCAAACAGTTGCGCCTGCTGCAGCAGTACTTCTTCGTGTCGTGCTCCCTGCAACACGTGCTGCACATCATGGACGACCTGGCCGACGTCTCCGTCAGGGAGCTACCCCAGCGGTTTGCCGTGCAGCTCAACGACACCCATCCCTCGATCGGCGTCGCCGAACTGATGCGGTTGCTTGTCGACGAGCGACAGCTGGACTGGGACGAGGCGTGGGAAATCACGGTCGCCACGTTCGGCTACACCAACCACACCCTGCTGCCGGAGGCGCTGGAGACCTGGCCGCTGGAGCTCTTCGCGGAAGCGCTACCGCGCCATCTCGAGATCATCTACGAAATCAACCGCCGGTTCCTCGACGCGGTGCGCGCCCGGTTCCCCGGTGACGAGGAGCGGATCGGCCGGATGTCGCTCATCGGCGAAAACGGCGGCAAGAACGTCCGAATGGCGCACCTGGCCACGGTGGGCAGCCACGCCATCAACGGCGTCGCCGCCCTGCACTCGGAGCTCCTGAAAAGCAGTGTGCTCAAGGACTTCTACGAGATGTGGCCCGAGCGTTTCAGCAATAAGACCAATGGCGTGACGCCGCGCCGCTTCCTTGCGCTGGCCAATCCCGGGCTCCGGGAACTGTTGGACCGCACCGTCGGTGACGGCTGGTTGACCGATCTGGGACGTCTGCGCGGCCTGGAGCCATTCGCCGAGGACGCCGCCTTCCGGCGGGAATGGCGTGACATCAAACGCAATAACAAGGCGCGCCTGGCCAAGTACATCCGCTCGGTGGCCGGCGTCGAACTCAATCCGGACTGGATGTTCGACGTCCAGGTCAAGCGCATCCACGAGTACAAGCGTCAGCATCTCAACGTGCTGCACGTCGTGGCGCTGTACCACCGGCTCAAGCAGAACCCCGGCCTGTCCATTCCGCAGCGTGCCTTCATCTTCGGCGGCAAGGCGGCGCCCGGGTACTTCATGGCGAAGCGAATCATCAAGCTGATCAACGCCGTTGGGGAAACCGTCAACGCCGACCCGGACGTCAACCGATTCCTGAGGGTCGCGTTCGTGCCCAACTTCAACGTGCAGAACGCCCACATGATCTACCCCGCCGCCGACCTGTCCGAGCAGATCTCCACCGCGGGCAAGGAAGCGTCGGGCACCGGGAACATGAAGTTCATGATCAACGGCGCGCTGACGGTCGGCACGCTCGACGGCGCGAACGTGGAGATGCGCGACGAGGTGGGTGCGGAGAACTTCTTCCTGTTCGGCCTGACCGAGCAGGAGGTCGAGGCGGTCAAGGCGAGCGGGTACCGCCCGGCCGACTACATCGACGGTGACGCCGAGCTGCGCGCGGTG
>NZ_LZJA01000192.1:0-542 GCF_001666785.1 Mycobacterium sp. E3305
GGCCGAGATCGAGCTGATCAACGAGGCGGTGCCGTTCGAACGCCTGGAGGCCCGGGTCGCCGAGATCGCCGCCGAGCTCGCGCGCATCCCGCTGTCGCAGCTGCGGGCGCAGAAGCTGATCGTCAACCAGGCCTACGAGAACATGGGGTTGGCGTCCACCCAGACGCTCGGCGGCATCCTCGACGGCCTGATGCGCAACACTCCCGACGCGCTCGATTTCATCAACACGGCCGAAACCCAGGGCGTGCGGGCGGCCGTCGAGCGCCGCGACGGCCCGTTCGGCGACTACAGCCAGGCCCCGCCGGAGCTGCGGCCCGACCCCTCACACGTCATCGTGCCTGATCGGGACCAATGCTGAGACAAACTAGGAACCTGGCGGCCGCCGGTCAAAAAGTGTTACCGTTACAGCTATGTCTCGGCTGAACACCGGCTTGCGCGCAGGCGCCGCCTTCCTCGCCCTCGGCATCGCACGTGGTGTTGATCATCCTGCGCGGAATCGGGAAGTCCTCCGTCGAATCGGCGACGGCGGTCTTCGGGAAGAC
>NZ_LZJA01000193.1:0-15240 GCF_001666785.1 Mycobacterium sp. E3305
GTGCGGTGCCGGGATTTGACGTGCCGCTGGCCGGGTTGTGACTGCCCGGCGGTGGCCTGCGACCTCGACCACACCATTCCCTACAGCGCCGGTGGGCCCACCCATGCCAGCAACCTCAAATGTTATTGCCGCACACACCATTTGGTGAAGACATTTTGGGGCTGGCGCGAACAGCAGCTGCCCGACGGCACCCTGATCTTGACCTCCCCGGCCGGGCGCACCTACGTCACCACCCCGGGCAGCGCCCTGCTGTTCCCCAGCCTCTGCCACGCCACCGGCGCCATACCGGCCGCCGAGGCCGACCCCCCGCCCCAGGACTACTGCGGCCAGCGCAGCGCGATGATGCCCAAGCGCCGCCGTGCCCGCGCCCAAGACCGCGCCTATCGGGTAGCTAGCGAACGCCGCGACAACCACCAAGCCCGCATGGCCGGGCGAGCCGAATCGATGAGCTACAGCGGGCCGGCCCCACCCGACAGCGATGACGATCCGCCACCATTCTGACGACCCCCAGCAGCGGTCTTACCTGGAAGCGACGGCGAACAGGCGCCACTCGCCGGGCACTCCCTTGAGCTGATGTGTGCCGCGGTCCTCGAACTCCAGCCCTGACCCGATCACGAGGTCGCGCAGCGTGCTGGATACCAGCACGTCGTTCGCCCCTGCAAGTGCACTCACGCGCGCCCCGATGTGCACCCCGATCCCGCCGATGTCATCACCGCGGACCTCGCACTCGCCGGTGTGCAACCCGGCACGCACCTCGATGCCCAGCGCCTGCACCGCGTCGCGAATCGCCATGGCGCAGCGGATCGCTCGCTGCGGGCCGTCGAACATCGCCAGAAACCCGTCGCCGGATGTGTTCACCTCGCGGCCGCGAAACCGGGCCAGTTGCGACCGCACGACGGCGTCGTGTGCGTCCAGCAGCGCGTGCCAGTCACGGTCACCCATCTCCGCAGCGCGGCGCGTCGAGTCCACGATGTCGGTGAAGAGCACCGTGGCAAGCACACGATCATCAGCAACATCGGCTTGGTGACCGGTCAGGAATTTCGCCACCTCCTGAAAGGACGCGCGCCAAGGCTCGACCCAGTGGTGCATGTTGCGGCCTGGAAGCTCAACGTACTTTGCCCCCGGTATGTGATCCGCTATGTACTCGCCCGAGGCCGACGCAAGCAACGCATTGTCTGCGTGCTGAACGACCAGGGTCGGCACGCGGATTGTCGGTAGGACCGCCCGCACATCCAATTCGATCAGCAGTGGAAACATCTGCGCGACGGTTCCCGGGCTCGCCGCAAGGCGTTCCAGTCGTGCCCACGTTGCTCGGATCTCCTCGTTCCACGGCATGTCCGGATTCATCACATGTTGCAACTCCCCCGTTCCCCACATGGAGCCCATCAAGGCAACGACTTCCTCGGGAGTGGGTCCCTCGGTGCGTTCGGCGACCGGATCGGCGTAGCCCTCCAGTACAACAAGTGCCGTTGTGCGTGACGGATGTGTTGCCGCGAACAAGGCCCCGGTCGCGAACGCGCCATCGATCAAGAGGAGAACCGCTTCAGCGCTCCCGAGATCGTCGAGCACCGCCGTGATGCTGTCGGCCCATTGCTCCAAGGTCGGCAGGGCACCAGGCTCGACAGGATCTGACGCCCCAGTGCCCGGCTGGTCGAAGAAGATCAGCCGACCCAGCGATGTCACCGCCTCGACCCAACCCTGAATCGACGGCAGCTCCGGAAAGACCTCGCAGTTTGTGAACCAGTTCGGGACGAACACAATGTCGCGAACACCTTCACCCGACGCCCGATACGCGATGCGCAAGTCCCCGTTCATCGCATAGCGCGTCTCCGAGAACATTGCGGAAGTCTAAGTCTCGGCCACGCGTCCGCCGATATTTATGCAGCTAGGTCGCGGCGCGGGACTCTTCGTGGGATCGGTAGCGATCCGGTCATTGTTAGCTCATTTGCGCAGCGCGAGCGGATACTGGTCCTCAGCATCCAGCGTCGAGGAAAGGCGCAGGCCATGTCGAACAATCACAAGGTCAGGAAGGTCGTCACCGGGGCACTGTTGTCCGTGGGGGTGGCGGTGGCGGGCCTGGGGCTCGGTGCGGGCACCGCCGGGGCGGAGCGCAATCCCGCCCCGCAAGTCATCGGCCCACTGCCCCTGGACAACTTCACGGTCCCGCACGACTGGTGCCCGGGGCAGCCGTTGCCGATGCCGGATGTCCGGTGGGACATGGGCGTCTGCCACCACTGGTACTGGGTTCCCGTCGGCGGCATGGGCAACGTCGGCCAATTCGTGTGGGAGGGGGACGCGCCCCGCCGCCCGCTCGGCCCGCCGCCCTGCTACGGCGCTCCCATCTGCTTGCCCGGCCTGTAGGCCTTGGCAAGGTCGCGCGCGGGGCGTCGGTGACCGTCTGAGGAAGCCGGCGGCCGGGCCGGAAAAAGGCCACGTCGGGCAAGCCTTTGGATACCCTAATGTCACGGGTATATCGTTCGTCACATCCGGAACTCGACGGGGAAGGATTAGGGCGGCACCCTGGGGGGTGAATGCGTAATGTTTCCGGTCTCTTTGCAACCTGGTAATCGAAATTTTCCGGTCGCGTACTCGGCATAGACAATGTGAGATGTGATGGACCTATTCGCGCCACCTGAGGTCACCTCGACCCTTATCCACTCCGGTCCCGGAGCGGGTTCGCTGGTCGAGGCTGCCGGCGCGTGGCAGAGTCTCGCCGTCGAGCTGGAGAACTCGGTCGGCGTGTACGCGTCCGTGTTGTCGTCGTTGATCGAGTCGTGGGACGGGCCGTCCTCCATGGCGATGCTGCAGGCCGTGCAGCCCTACCTGATCTGGCTGCGCGAGACCGCGCAACAGGCCCACCAGATGGCCGCCGCCGCGGAGTCGGCCGCGGCGGCGTTCACCGCCGTCCGCGCGGCGGTGGTCCCGCCCGCGGTGGTTGCCGCCAACCGGTCCCGGCTGTTGCAATTGCTGGCCACCAACCGGTTCGGCCAGAACACCGCGGCTATCGCCGAGACGCAAGACGAATACCAGACCATGTGGGCGAACAATTCGGCCGCGATGAGCCGCTATCAGGCCACGTCGTCACAAGCGACCACGTCGCTGTCCCAATTCAATTCGCCGCTGGCCATCGCGAACCCGTCGTCGACGGTCAACCAGCAGGCTGCGGTCTCGAATGCGTCGCTGCTCGGCGCGTCGAGCACGGGCAACATCATCGACTCGCTCGGGGTCACCCCCTTCGACCCCAACGCCGGCTGGTTCAGCTACTTCAGCACCTGGGGCAACCAGTTCATCTCGTCCGGCTTCCCGATCAACCTGCTCAGCTACCTGGCGCAGAACACCTCGGCGCAGGCGCTGCAGGGCGTGGGCAGCGACATCGGCCTGGGGCTCTCGGAGGGCGAGGGCGCGCTGGCGTCGTCGATCACCAGGCTGGCGGGCGCCGTCTCGGCCGCGCCGGGCGGCGCGGCCGCGGGTGCGATGGGGGTAGGGGTCTCGCTGGGCAAGCTCACCGCCCCGCCGGCGGTGGTGGGACTGCTGCCGGCGACGCAAACCCCGGTGCAACTCGCATCGTCGGTGTCGCCCCTGCCCGCCGAGCCCGGGCTCACCGGCATGCCGCTCATGCCGATGATGCCGGTGCCTCCGGGCAGCTCGGCGGGCAGCGGCTGGCGCAAGCGCAAGCAGCAGAAGTTCGAAGACCTTGAATACGGGGCGGAACTCCCGAAGAAGGTGATACACCGACCGCCCAGCGGGGGATGAGGAACGACGATGGTTCCTCACCACTCCGGAAGCAGAATTTCGCCGCCGGATAGGTCGACGGCGCGACTCGCCGCCCGCCCTGCTCTTCCATTGGGCGAGACGTGATCGATTTTGGGCTGCTGCCGCCCGAAGTCACCTCGGCGCTGATCCACTCCGGACCTGGCGCCTGGTCGATGATCGAAGCCGCCGCCGTGTGGCAAGAACTCGGCGCCGAATTGGAGGCGACGGCCAGCAGCTACACCGCGGAGCTCGCGTCGCTGGCCGGGACCTGGCAAGGGCCGTCGGCGATGGCGATGGCCCAGGCGTTCGAGCCGTACCTGGCGTGGTTGCGCACCACCGCGGCGCAGTGCCAGGAGATCGCCGCCTCGGTTGAAACCGTAACGGCCGCATTTGAATTGACGCACTGGACGGTGGTGCATCCCTCGGTCGTCGCGGCCAATCGCGCGCGGCTGGCGATGCTGCTGGCCACCAACTTCTTCGGCATAAACGCCCCGGCCATCGCCGAGACGGAAGCCGAGTACAACGCGATGTGGGTCAACAACTCGGCGGCGATGTACCGCTACGGCGCGACCTCGCTGAGCGCGGTGAAGCTGTCGCAGTTCTCGTCGCCGCCGCCCGTCGCCAACCCCTCCGGCGTCTCCACCCAGGCCGCCGTGTTGCCCGCCGCCACGGGCACCACCCAGACCACGGCCAACCTGCTGGCCGCCTCGTCGACGTCCAACGCGGGGACGATAATCGACCAGCTCGGTGTCAGCCCGTTCGACCCCAACAAGGGCTGGTTCGCCTATTTCAGCACCTGGGGCAATCAATTCATCGCCGGCGGCTTCCCCGTCAATCTGCTCAGCTACGTCGCGCAGATCAATGCGGCCCAGGCGCTGCAGGGCGTCGGCTCCGACATCGGCCAGGGCCTCGCTGAGGGTTCGGCGGCGTTGAGCACGGCGGAGGTGAACCTGGCGAACGCGGTCAACTCCGGCGGGCTGGGGCTGGCGCCCCGGGGTGCGATGGGCGTGTCGGTGCTGGTGGGCAAGCTGAGCATGCCGCCCGCCACGGTGGGCATGTTGCCCGGCGCCCAGCCACCGGTCCAGCTCGCCGCCGCGGTGTCCCCGCTTCCGCCGGGGGGAGCCCAGCCGTCCGGTCTCCCGATGGTCCCGGTGCGGCCGCCGCTGGGTGGCAAGGGCGGGGGCGCCGGGCGCGACTACGACGACATCGAAATCGGCGCGGAGCTGCCCGGGACGGTCATGAAGCGGCCACCGTCAGCGGGATAGCTTGTGCGCCAAGGGCTTCTGTTCATTGGGCTCGTCGTCGGCCAGGGTGAAATAGCTCTCCTCCTCCTGCAGGAAATGCAGGCGTAGCAGGGCATGCAGCCCGTAGAGGCACGCGAGCAGGTCGTCGACCTGGTCGGCGCCGATCGCCCCGCTGCTTCGGGCCAGGGCCAGGTGGGCGCCGATCCGGTCGGAGAGGCGCTGGATTTCGGCGTGGGTCCGGCTCATCGTGGCGGTCGCCTCGCTGGTGCCCAGCGGGTGGGCCAGCGCCGGGTAGAGCTGCGTCTCCTCGGCGCGCTCGTGCGGGATGATCCGCTCGACGAGCACGGCGTACGCCTGGCCGATCGCCTCCAGGGCCGACTGGTCGGCCGCGGCCGCCAACCGGTCGGCGGCGCCCCGCAACAGGTCCACGGCGTCGCGCAGTTCGTCGTGCTCGGCATCGAAGCGCCGCAACAGCTGTTCCGTCGGCGCGGGAAGGTCGACCTCGATCTCGGGATTGCCGCGCAGGGCGCGGAGCGCGTTGAGGATCACGGCGACGTCGATGCCCTCCTGCACCAGCGCCCCCACCGCCGGCGGCAGCCACCCGAAGGCGGCGACGCCCATCGCGGCCAGCGACAAGGCCATGCCGACGACGGCGCTCTGCACCGCGATGCGCCGCGACCAGCGGGCGATGTCCATCGCGTCGGCGAGCCGCTCCAGCCGGTCGGTGGTCAACACGATGCCGGCGGCCTCCGAGGACGCGGTCGCGCCGCGGGCGCCCATCGCCACGCCGACGGTGGCCGCGGCCAAGGCGGGCGCGTCGTTGACGCCATCGCCGACCATCACGGTCACCGCGCGGTCACACTCGGCGCGCACGGCGGCCACCTTGTCGGCCGGGGTCTGCTCCGCGTACACCTCGTCCAGACCCAGCACGGCGGCGACCTCGCGGGCGGGCTCGGCGCGATCCCCGGTCAGCATCACCAATCGGTTCAGCCCGGCCTCGCGGAGCCGGCGCAGGGTGCGCGGCGCGTGGCGGCGCAGCGGGTCACGCAGCAACACGGCGCCGACGGGTCGCCCGTCGACGCACACCCACGCGATCGCGGCCCCGTCCAGCAGGGCGCGATTCACCACCGCCCGCGCCCATTCCGCGTGCGCGGCGCCCTGCGTGAGCTTGCCGACGTGTACCCGCCGGCCGTCCAGGGTGGCGGTGACGCCCTGGCCGGGTTCCTCCACCACCTCGGTGGGCAGCGAGAGCTCCAGGTCGCGGGCCCGCGCCGCGGTGACGATCGCCTCGGCCAGCACGTGCGGGGACATCTGATCCACCGAGGCCGCCACCCGCAGTATCTCGATCGCGTCGCGTCCGGGCGCGGCGGCGACGTCGATGACGGCGGGGCGTCCCATGGTCAGGGTGCCGGTCTTGTCCATCACCAAAGTGGTTGCGTGCCCGAGGTTTTCCAGAGCGCCCCCGCTGCGGATCACCACACCACGCCGTGACGCCCGCGACAACCCGGACACGATCGCGACGGGCGCGGCGAGCAACAGCGGGCACGGCGTCGCCACCACCAGCACCGCGACCGCCCGCACGGGCGACCCGCTGGCCAGCCAGGCCGCCCCGGCCACCACCAGGGTCAGTGGCAGGAACCAGGCCGCGTACCGGTCGGCGAGCCGAACCACGGGCGCGTTCTGGGCCCCGGCATCCGCGGCCAGGCGGACGATCTGCGCGTAGGTGCTGTCGTCGGCGGTGGCCGTGGCCCGCATCTCGAAGGCGCTGCCCGCGTTGACCACGCCGCTGCGCACCGGCTCACCGTCGGCGCGCTCCACCTGCAGCGGTTCGCCGGTCAGGACCGATTCGTCCAGCACCGCCACCGCGCCGGCGATGCGCCCGTCGACGGGCACCACCTCGCCCGGGCCCACCACCAGCAGGTCGTCGATCGCCACGTCCGCGAGCGCGATGACGTCCACCGCCGATCCCACCCGGCGGCGGGCGAACCTCGGCGCGTGTTCGAGCAGCGCCCGCAGGTCGTGGGACGCGCGGCGCTCGGCGGCGGCCTCCAGCGCCCGCCCGCCGGCCAGCATCACCGCGATCAGCGCGCCCGCGAGGTACTCGCCGACCAGCAGCGTGCCGACCAACGACAACACCGCGATCAAGTCGACCCCGAACCGGCCCCGGCGCAGCGCCGCCAGCACCCACACCACCGCGGGGACCACCGCCACCACCGTGCCGGCGATCCAGCAGCCGTCGGCGACCCGCGGCGCCCCCGCCAGCCAGGCGATCCCCCCGGCCGCCAACGCGACGACGGTCGCCGCGGCCAGCACCGGCTCCACCCAGCGGCCCAGCCGCTCACGTGCCACAGCGCCCATGGGTGCCAGCCTGATCCCAGGCCCCGGCGACGGCTAGGGCCGGATGGACGCGGATTGAGGACTCAGGTCACTAGAAAGGTCCGCCACCGGCTGGCGAGCATGGTGGACGTGACTGACATTTCTCCGACGGGGTCCCTCCCGATCGCCACCATCACCGGCGACCCCGTGGCACGCGTACCCATCAACGCCACGATCGCCGACGTCGCCAGGGCCATGGTGACCTGCGACGTGGGCGCGATCGTGATCGGCGACGACCCGCGGCCGGCCGCGTTGGTCAGCGAGCGCGACATCGTGCGGGCGGTGGCCGCGGGGCGAAATCCCGCCACCACCCCGGTCTCCGAGGTGGCCAGCACGAAACTGGTGTGGTGCGACGCCGAGGCCTCGGTGGACCAGGTCGCCGCCCGGATGATGGACCGCTACATCCGCCACGTGCTGGTGGAGCGCGACGGCGCGCTGGTCGGCATCGTCTCGGCCCGCGACGTGCTGGGCGTCTACACGAATTTCGATTCTTGAGGCCGCGCGCGGTCGCCGCGTTGGTCGGCGGTGGCCTGGCCGGGTTGACGGGGTGGGATCTGCTGCAGCGGCGGCACACGATCCTGCGCAACTACCCGATCATCGGGCACCTGCGGTTCCTCCTGGAGGCGGTCGGCCCCGAGCTGCGCCAGTACATCGTCACCGACAACGACGCCGAGCGGCCGTTCAGCCGCGACCAGCGGCGCTGGGTGTACACGTCGTCGAAGCTGGCCAACCGGTACTTCGGCTTCGGCACCGACAACGACCTCGAACGGGTGCACAACTACCCGATCATCAAGCACGCGGCGTTTCCCGTCGCGGCGCCCGCGGACGCGCCCGAGCACCCGGACCCCGCCGTTCCGTTGCCGGCGGCGAAGCTGCTCGGCGGCGCGCGGGGCCGCGCCAAGGCCTTCCGCCCGTCGTCGGTGGTCAACGTCTCCGGAATGAGCTTCGGCGCGCTCGGCGGCGCGGCCATCACCGCCCTGAACAAGGGGGCCGCGCTGGCCGGCGCCCTGCACACCACCGGCGAGGGCGGGGTGTCGCCATATCACCTGAACGGCGGTGACCTGGTCTGGCAGGTCGGCACCGGCTACTTCGGCTGCCGCGACGACGACGGCCGGTTCAGCCTGCCCCGGCTGGTCGACCGGGTCGCGGCCACGCCGGCGATCCGGGCCATCGAGATCAAGCTCAGCCAGGGCGCCAAGCCCGGCCTCGGCGGCGTGCTGCCCGGCGCCAAGGTCACCCCCGAGATCGCCGCCATCCGCGGGGTGCCGGCCGGGGTGGACTGCAAGAGCCCGGCCGGCCACTCCGCGTTCCGCGACGTCGACGGGCTGCTGGAGCTGGTGGAGACCATCGCCGCCGCGACCGGGCTGCCGGTGGGCATCAAGTCGGCGGTGGGGGAAGAGCGGTTCTGGTGTGAGCTGGCCGCGCGCATGGCCCGGACCGGCACCGGCGTCGACTTCGTCACCGTCGACGGCGGCGAGGGCGGCACCGGCGCCGCCCCGCTGGTCTTCACCGACCACGTCGCCCTGCCGTTCAAGTGGGCGCTCCCTCGGGTCTACCGTGCCTTCGCCGAGCACGGCCTGCACCACGACGTGGTGTTCGTCGGGTCGGGCAAGCTGGGCATCCCGGAGAACGCGCTGCTGGCGCTGGCCACCGGCTGCGACATGGTCAGCGTCGGGCGCACCGCGATGTTCGCCATCGGCTGCATCCAGGCCCAGCGCTGCCACACCGGCCGCTGCCCCTCGGGTGTTGCCACCCAGTCGCCGTGGCTGCAGCACGGCCTCGACCCGGACCTGAAGTCGGTGCGCTGCGCCAACTACCTGGCCACCCTGCGTTTCGAACTGGCCCAGCTGGCCCGCACCTGCGGCTACGTCCATCCGGCGCTGGTGCCGCTGGAGGCCATCGAACTGCTCGACATCGACATGAAGACGGTGCAGGTCAACGAGTTGCTGGGCTACCAGCCCGACTGGGGTTTGCCCGGGCCGGCCGACATCGAGGCGATCACGACCCTGATGACCGCAGGATGAATTTGCGGATTTCGCTCACCCACAGGACGGTGCTGGCCATCCCGATGCACACCAGCCACTGGCTCGCCGACAACGGCGTGGTGGTGAAGGCGGTGTTGAGGGCGGGCAGCTGAACGACGGCCACCTGCAGCAGCGCCGACAACCCGATCGCCGCCCACAACCACCCGTTGGCGAAGAACCCGCGAAACGCGGTCGTCGTCTCCGAGCGGGCGTTGATGGTGTTGACCAGCTGCGCGATCACCAGCACGGTGAAGCCCGAGGTGCGGGCGGTGTCCACGGAGGACGGCAGGGGACCGTCCGGCGCGTAGAGGTGCATCGTGAACAGCGTGGCGGCGGCCACGGCCGCGCCGATCACGACGATGTTGTTCCACATCCGCGCGTCGATGACCCGGTCCGACGCCGAGCGCGGCGGCCGGCTCATCAGCTCCTCGGTCTGCGGGTCCACGCCCAGCGCCAGGGCCGGCGCGCCGTCGGTCAGCAGATTGATCCAGAGGATCTGCGTGGCCAGCAGCGGCAGCGCGATGGAGTGGTCCCGCGCCAGGCCGACCGCCCCGGCCAGCACCACGCCGAAGAAGACGGTGAAGATCTCGCCCATGTTGGAGGAGAGCAGGTAGCGCAGCGTCTTCTTGATGTTCGAGAAGATGCCCCGGCCCTCCCGAATGGCGTGGACGATGGTCGCGAAGTTGTCGTCGGCGAGGATCATGTTCGCCGCCTCCCTGGCGACGTCGGTGCCGCTGCGGCCCATGGCGATGCCGATGTCGGCCGATTTCAGGGCGGGCGCGTCGTTGATCCCCTCCCCGGTCACGGCGACGATCTCGTGGTCGGCCTGCAGGGCGTCGATGATGCGCTGCTTCTCGGCCGGATCGACCTGGGTGAACTGCGAGTGCAGGCGCACGGTTTCCCGCAGCTGCTCGTCGTCCAGGGTGGCCAGTTGAGCGCCGGACACGGCCGCCACCCTGTCCTCGATGCCCAGCTTGCGGGCGACGCGCGCCGCCACCCGGGGGTGGTCGCCGGTGATCATCACGACCCTCACCCCCGCCCGGCGCGCCTCGGCGATCGCCGCCGCGGCCTCCGGTCGCGGCGGATCGGTGATGCCCACCATGCCCAGGTAGACCAGGTTTCCGTCCGACTGGTAGGCGACCGCCACCGCGTGCAGGGCGTCCAGCGCGAGCCGCTCGGCCTCGCCCTGGATCGTGGCCCTGGCCGACTCGTCGAGCGGGGCGAGCCGCCGGCCGGCCTGCAGGTACGTGCAGCGGTCGAGCAGCCCGCCGGGGTCGCCCGTCGTCACGCGCGCCGGGGCCGGGCGCGAGCCGTCGTCGAGCTTGCGGTGCGCCACCAGGAAGGCCGCGTCGACGGGATCGCCCTGGACCGTCCACCGGCCGTCCTCCTCGCGCAGGGTGGCCGCGCCGGCGGCAGCACCCCCGTCGAGCACCAGCGCGGCCTGCCGCCACAAGTCGTCGCCCTCGGACAGGGCGACCCCGTCGCGCTCCAGGCGACCCTCGGGCCGGTATCCGGCGCCGGTGACCTTCACCTCGCCCAGGGGCGTGACGACCCGCACGATCGTCAGCTCCCCGGTCGTCAGGGTGCCGGTCTTGCCCGAACACACCACCGATGCCGAGCCCAGGGTCTCGGCGGACGACAGTTCCTTGACGACGGCGTTCCGGCCGGCCATCCGCCGCATCCCCAGCGCGAGCACGACCGACATGATGGCGGGCAGGCCTTCCGGAACGGCCGCCACGGCCAGCGAGACACCCAGCAGCACCGCAGTCACCACGTCGTGAGCGCCGTGGATGCCGAAGACCAGGAGAATGGTCGCGATCACCACGACGGCGATCACCAGCACCGCGATGCCCAGCAGCCTGCTGGCCCGCGCCACCTCGCGCTGCAGCGGCGTCGCCTCGTGGTCGACGGTCCGCACCAGCCCGGCGATCTGACCGGTCTGGGTCGCCATCCCCGTCGCGGTCACCACCGCCCGCCCGACGCCCTTGGCGATCGCGGTGCCCTTGAACACCATGTCGGCCCTGTCGTCCCGATCCGCCGAGTCGGGCAGCGTCTGGGCGGCTTTGGGCACGGGTTCACTCAGGCCGGTCAGCGCGGCCTCGGACACCTCGAGGCCCGCGGCCCACAGCAGCCTCGCGTCCGCCGCCACCGCGTCGCCCTCGGCGAGCAGCAGGACGTCGCCGGGCACCAGTTCGCCGGCGGGGACGGTGCGCCGCGCCCCGTCCCGGACCACCGTCGCCGACGTCGCCGCCATCCGCGCCAGCGCGCCGACCGCGCGCTCCGCGCGGGCCTCCTGCGCGTAACCCAGCAGCGCGTTGAGCACGAGGATGACCGCGATCACCACGGCGTCGACGGGCCAGCCGCCGGCCCCCTCGACGGCCCAGACCGCGAGCGAGGCGATCAGCGCGGCGAGCAGCAGGTAGATCAGCGGGCTGCGAAACTGCGCCAGCAGCTTTCGCCACGCCGGCGCCGGCGCGACGCTCTCGATGTCGTTGGCGCCCACCACCGTGAGCCGGCGGGCGGCCTCCGCCCCGGTCAAGCCGAATTCGGCGTCGCTGCACAGCTTTTCGACGACGGCCGGGCCGTCGAGGAAGGCGGGGTCGGGGTGTGTGCCGGGGGCCGAAGCCGTGACCTCCAGCCAGTCCCGCGGCTGGATGCCCATCCGGTCGCTACTTTGCGATGCAGCCAGCGGTTCGGCTTACGCCGTCAACGATGGTCGCCGATGGTCGTGCGGCCGCGATTCCAGCATGCGGTTGCGCACGATGTGTTCGACCAGGATCGGCACGAAGGTCTGCACCGGCGCGTCGACGAACTGACTCGCCGCCTCCTCGCTCCAGCGCTTGATCTGGGCGGTCCGGCGCTCGTCGCCCAGGCCTTCGTGACGGGCCAGCTTGTCGGCGACGTCGGCCACCGATCGGGCCACCGTCGAGCGGCTGGCCGGGGCGGGCTCGGCGTCGCCGGGTTTCCCCGCGCGCTCGAGCGCTTGCCGGGCCGCCTCCTCGCCGGTGTCCGGCCGGATCACCTGCAGCGTGACGTGGCGGCCGTTCTCGCCGATCAGGATGACACTGGTCGGCTCGTCGCTGGTGAAGCCGAGCAGTTCGACGGTGTGCCCGGCGACTTCGACCAGGGCCGGCGTCTCGTCCCAGCCGTTGCGGCGGTAGCCCACCATCACGATCCGGCCCATCCGCTCGGACAACGCCGTCAGCAACTTCGGCAGCTCCTCGACCAAGTTGGTCGACTGTGGCCACCAGGCGCCGTCGATGTGCTCCGATACCGACCGATAAGGCTTGAGCCGCAACCGATTGTCGCGCTCCATCTCAACCACCTGCTCGCTTACCTTTTCGAGTTAGCCGTCGTACCGCAAACGGTACGGCCGGCGTGACCGGCCCGCGACCCGGAGAAGTGACCGCGGGGTTTACCAGACATGAACAACAAGTGCCGCCAACCGGTTTCGACCGCGACATCATTCGCCGACCATCCGGCGCTGCACGCTCTGGGACGCGCGCAGCAGCAAGTCGGGGGCGACCGCCGACAGCGAGCTGGCCGCGACCGCGGCCAGCAGGCCCTGACCCCAGGCCAGCGGATCCACGGGCGTGCAGCCGAACACCTGGCTGAGCCCCGGGGTGCTGACCACGAGAACGAGCGCGCCCAGCGAGCCGACGGACGTCAGCACCACCAGCGGGGCGCGCGAGTCGACCAGCGTCTGGGTGAGCTGCGCGCCCACCAGCGCGATCAGCGCAACGGTCGCCGCGCGGCGCGGCGGGCCGGTCACGCTGGCCATCGCCCAGCCCGCCGTCGCGCCGATTGTGGTTGCCGCGCCGCGGATTCCGATCGCCCGCCACATGGCCGCCTCGTCGCGGCTGACCTCGTCGGTGGCCGCCTGCGGGCTGACGGCCAGCGCCGCGGCGGGCAGCGCGTCGGTCAGCATGTTGACCAACAGCATCTGCCGGGCGTTGAGCACCGACCGCCCGGTGAGGACGGTGGTGATCAGGGCGAAGCACACCTCGCCGAGGTTGCCGCCCAACAGCATCGACACCGCCGATTGCACGCGCCGCCACAACTGCTGGCCCTCGTCCAGGGCGTCGATCAGCGCCTCGATCCGCTCGTCGAGCAGCACCACGTCGGCCGCCGTGCGGGCCGCGTCGCTGCCGCGGGCCGCCACGCCGATGCCCACGCTGGCCGCCCGGATCGCGGCGGCGTCGTTGACGCCGTCGCCGACCATGGCGGTGACCAGACCGGACCGCTCCAGGGTCTGGACCACGTCGATCTTGTGTTCCGGCGTCATCCGCGCGAACACCACCCCCGAAGACGCTGCCGCGGCCCGCCCGTCGGCGGACAGGGCTTCCCAATCGCTGCCGGTGATCACCTGATCGGGGGTGACGTCGAGCCCCATTTCCTGGGCGATCGCCGCGGCGGTTGCCGGGTGGTCACCGGTGATCAGCCGGACGCCGATCTCACGCGCGGCGAGTTCCTTGAGCACCGCGTGCGCCGCGGGCCGGGGCGTGTCGGCGAGCCCGAGCAGGCCGATCGGGGTGAGGCTGCCGGTGCACAGGGTCTCGAGGTAATCCGGATCCGTTGCGGCGGTTGAGGCTTCCTGCTGGCTCAGTGTCCGCTCGGCCACGGCCAGCACCCGTAGCCCGCCCGCCGCCATCTCGTCGATCTGCCTGGTCAAGGAGTGGTCGTGCTGCAGCAACGCCGAGGAGAGCACCTCGGGCGAGCCCTTGATGGTCAGCCGGGTGCCGACCAGTGCGGCGGCGAACGGGCGGCCGGACTGGAACGGCAGGAACGCGTCGCGGGTCAGCCGTTGCGGCGTGGAGCCGTCACCGCGGAGGGCCGGGTCGGCGGCGGCCCGGTGGATGGCGTCGTCGGTGGCGTGATCGACCCGGTGGCTGTGCCGGGCATAGCTGGTGCCCAGCGCCGCGTCCAGTACCGCAGCCGCGGCGTAGCCCGGCAGCGGGCGCACCTCCTTGACCTTGAGCCGGTTTTCGCTGAGTGTCCCGGTCTTGTCGAAGCACACCACGTTCAGCCGGGCCAACGCCTCCACCGAGTGGGGGTTGCGGATCAGCACCGATTCGCCGGTGAGCCGGCGGGCGGCCGCCAGCTGGGCCAGGGTCGCCACCAGGGGCAGGCCCTCGGGGATGGCGGCTACGACCAGCGTGACCGCGCTGGACACCGCCTCGCGCAGCCCGGTGCCGCGGGCCACGCTGAGCAACCCGACCAGGCCGCCGCTGGCCACGCTGAACGGCAGGGCCCGACGGGTGATGTGCCGCAGCTGCCGCTGCAGCCCGATCTCTTGCAGCTTCCTCGGCGCCATCGCCAGCGCCCTGCGCATCTCCGACCGCGATCCCACGGCGGTGACCACGGCCACCGCCGTGCCCGCGACCACCGTGGTGCCGGCGTAGAGCATGCAGGTCCGTTCGGCCAGCGGCGCGCCGGGCGTGGGCTCGGTCTGCTTGGACACCGGCAGCGATTCGCCGGTCAGCGTCGACTCGTCGACCTCCACGTTCGAGGCGTGCAACAGCCGGGCGTCCGCGGGGACCACCTCGTCGGCGTGCACTTCGATGATGTCGCCCGGCCGCAGCCGCTTGGTCGGCACCTTCTCGCGGCGCTGCGTGTCCAGCGCGCCGACCCGGCGTCGCGCCGGCGGATCCTGCACGGCCAGTAGGCGATTCAGCGTGCGCTCGGCGTGCAGCTGCTGCTCGGCCGACAGGGCGGCGTTGACCAGCAGCACGCTGCCGACCAGGACGGCGTCGAGCGGGGAACCGAGCAGGGCGCTGGCCGCCGCGCCGGTGGCCAGCAGCGGCGTGATCGGGTCCGCCAGGTCACCGCGCATCTCCTCGGCG
>NZ_LZJA01000194.1:0-30945 GCF_001666785.1 Mycobacterium sp. E3305
CGCCGGTGGTGGGGCGGGCCGCCGGAAGCCGCCTCTCCTCGGCGATGATCGGGACATTCGGGAACACCGCTTCCCCTTTTTCTTCGGCAGAAGCAGGCGCAACCGCGCAACCGCGCACGTCAACTGTGGTGTCGTCGGTTGCGAGTTGCGCGGGGTCGGGCAGCAGTTCCGCCGCGTCGGGCAGCGGGTCACCGAGCACCCAGCGGCCCGGACGCCCGCGCCGGTCCTCCAAGTTGCGCACGTAGCCGCCGTCCGCAGCGACCCGAAGCCGACGGCTAGCGTTCGACTTGTCCAGGCCCAACTTCACGGCGACGTCGCGGACCATCGCGCCCGAATCACCTGCCAGCACGTCGACCGCCGTGACCGTCTGGCGCACCGGGGCGGCGACCGTGGTGCCGACGCCCTCGGCGATCACGTCGGCCACCAGACCGCGCACCACTGCGTAATCGTCCAGCGTGGCGACGATCCGGCCCGCTTCATCGCGGCCCCGGCTGGCCTGGTGCAGCACAGCGTGCGCCCGGATCAGGGCCAGCAGCGTGGCGAAGTCGCGGCGCAGCCGTACCGCGACGGGCGGCACCTGCTGGGCCAGGCGGCGCGCGTATGGGATGGTGACGCGGTGCTCGGCGTTGGCAAGCCAGCGTTGCAGGTCCCGCCACGTCTCCAGGTCGGCGCCCGCCGGGCGTTCGTCGGCCTGCTCCAACAGCACCCGCGCGGTCTGCTCGCTGGAATCATCGGTCGTCAAAGACAGGATGCGGGTTTCGTTTTCGGCGTGCACGCGAGTCTTGGTGGTGGTGAAGATCAGGTTGGACGGCCCCTCTTTCACGATGGTCTTGGTGACCAAGTTGCCATCCTTATCGCGGACCGTGGTGTCGTAGACGATGCGGCCCTCACTGAGCAGCGACCGCACGAAGTAGCTGGTGAGGTCGTCCTCGACGCCTTCGCGCAGCGCGACCACCTCGTAGAGGATCAGCGTGCGATGGCTGAACTCTTCCGGCGAATACACCAGGGCGCGCTCACTCATGGCGGTGAACTCCCGGTAGGCCTCGGGCGGGAAGAACCGGCTGACCAATTCGACGGTGCGCGACTTCCCCGATGCCGAATGGCCTTTCACGCCAGCCGAAACCTGTTGGGAAAGCAGCCGAGACGTCAAAACCAGATAGAGGGTTCTGGCAAGGCATTCCTCGCCGACCAATCCCCGCGACCGAATTTCGGTGGCGACGGCGTCAAGGATGCGGGGCAACCGCGCCAAGCCTGCCACCGCCTCCAAGCTGGGCGGTTGCGCGGTTGCGGTTATTTCTCGCGGAGAAAGGGAGGGGTGCGCGGGTTCACACGGGCGCGGCGCTACCGGCTTGACCAACCGCCACACCTCGGCGACGTCATGGGCCACCAGAAAATCGTCCAGCCCGGTTTTGTCATCGGTGTCCGGCAGGTGAAGGTACTCAACCCGCGCGCCCTTGATGGCGAGGTATTTGGCCAACGCGTCCATGGCGACACGCACCGGCTCTTTACGCTGTACGTCGCCGTCGTAGGCGATGACGACCTGACGCCCGTTCAGGGCAACATCGTTCCAATCGGGCAAGGCCGTCTTACCGGCGGCGGTGTTGGTGCCGCGCCAACTCCACACCCCCATCAGTGCCACGCAGCACAGCCCACGAATGGCGGCGCAATCAGCCTTCTTCGTTCCCTCCGTGACCCACAACGGAATTGACGGGTCGCCAAGCTGGGGCCCCACACCGGGCGGCACGTCCAACCCGTTGCGCTGGTCGGAGGGCGTCTCGTACTTGGCGATGCGCCCGGTCTGCATGATCCGGGGCACGTCGGGCCGGAACTGAAAACCCCATACCGACCCGCGCACATCAAGCAGGGGCACCAATAAGCCGGGGACCCTGCGCCCTGCGGGCGTAATCCCCGCCTCGGCCAGGCGCTTCTTGTCGTCAATCGACTCATAGCCGCGAGATGCGGCCCAGTCGGGCGTAATGCCCGACCGGGCTAGCATCTCGGCGTGATTGTCAGCAATCATGGTGTGGGTTCCGGCGGCCAGTTGGGCGCATCGACGTAACGCTTTTCGTGGGGCTGCACGTCGAACAAGCTCAACTGGCCGTCCTCCCCCTCGCCGCGGTCGGCGATGCCCGTCGGTTCCTCCTCAGGTGGACGAGTCATGGTTCGATGTCCTACCTTTCCCGTTGTAGTTGTGCGCCAATGGTTTACGCCGTGACGCTCGGCGGGCTATGTGTCGAGACCCGGGCGCGGCCAGGGCTCTGCTCGAAGGTGTTGGCCTCTAGGTACGCCAGGACGTCGGCGCGCGCGTACAAGATGCGGCGGCCCGCGCGGATGAACCTCACGCCCCGGCCCAAATAGCGATCCTGGCTCAGGCTATTGGTGGTGGTCCGCAACAATTCTGCGGTTTCAGCGGGCGTCAGGAGTTCCGGCAAGTTGTTGAGTGTCACCATCGGCCTATCTCCATCTTTGATCGCGTATGAGTGTTCTTTGATCATCACTTGAATTGGAGGTTTAGCACGGAGCGTGCATGCAGTCAAATATCACTTGACTGCGATATCTTTGATCGAATATGGTGCCGGCATGGCTGGAAAGAAATCCGAACTTGGGCCGACCGGGACCGACCTCGCTAATAACGTCACCCGCTTGCGCGGGAACATGAGCTACAACGAATTGAGTCGACGCCTTGCCCTCGTCAAGCGCGACATTCCACCACTAGGCTTGCGCCGTATCGAAGCGGGCACCCGGCGAGTTGACGTTGACGACTTGATGGCTTTGGCTGTGGTACTGGGCGTTTCGCCGATTACCCTATTGGCTCCGCCCGGCACCAGCGCGAAGGCAGCGGTCACGGCCACCGCGACCGGCAAGCACCCCGCCGAGCTGATTTGGGGGTGGTTGCGGGCCACCGACCCACTGCATGGCAGCGGTCAGAATTTTGTCGAGTTCGCGGTACGAGCAAGGCCCGAGTGGGCGCTGGACACGCTCGGCGAGGAATTGCAGAACCGCAAACAAGCCCACCGGTCCGAGTTGGAACGCAGACGCGCCGCGAAAGAAAAGGGGCACGCCGCGCATGGCAACGATTAGCCGATATAGGACTACGACCGGCGCCACGCTCTATCGCGTGCGCTACCGCACGCCGGACAACCGGCAGACCGACAAGCGCGGGTTTACGTCGAAACGGGACGCCGAACGGTTCGCCGCCACCATTGAAGTCGCCAAGATGCGCGGCGAGTACGTCGCTCCATCTGCGGCCAGAGTGACTGTCGGCGAATTGGGTCCAGCATGGCTGGAACGCCAGCGCGGCCACCTAAAACCTGCCAGCTATGCGGTGATGGAAACCGCGTGGCGCGTGCGGATAAAGCCCCGTTGGGGCGACGTCGCGCTAGGTGACATCAAGCCGTCCATAGTCCAGCGTTGGTTCGCCGATCTGGGCACCGGCGCCGCCGACGTCAAACCCGTCGGCGCAAGCGTGGTGAAGCGAACACATTACGTCCTGTCGAGCATCTTGGCCGACGCAGTCCGCGACAACCTCATCGCGAAGAATCCGACCATAGGCGTAAAGCTCCCCCGCACAGCGCGAAAACGGCCCGTTTACCTGAATCACCAACAGGTTGCGGCGCTGGCGGCGGCGTCTGGTGAGTACGAGGGTCTCCTATTGGCGCTTGCCTACACCGGGTTGCGATGGGGCGAGGTCGTCGGTCTGCGCGTCCGCGACCTAGACATGCTGCGCCGCCGCGTTACCATCGCCGAGAACGCCGTCCAGACAGGCCGAGATGTCTACGTCGGTACCCCAAAGGCCCACAAGCGGCGCACCGTTCCCATCCCCCAGTTTCTACTGCCGCATTTGGCGCGCCAGTGCGAAGAAAAGGACCGAGATGACCTGCTGTGGTCGGGTAGCTGCGGCCAACACCTACGGCGCCCGCACCCGACATCAGGGTGGTTCGCCAAAGCCGTCGCCAAATCCGGTGTGCCGCGCACCACGCCGCATGACCTGCGTCACACCGCTGCGAGCCTCGCCGTCAGTGCTGGTGCCAATGTCAAAGCGGTCCAGAAGATGCTCGGACACGCGTCAGCCGCAATGACGCTCGATATCTACGCGGACCTCTTCGACGATGATCTGGAAGCTGTAGCCACCGCCCTGCATGATGCTCACGTCCGACAATCGACGGCGACGCTTGAGCCTGCCCGTTGAGCCGCAGCCTGTGGATAACTTTCCGATCCAAATGCTGACCATCGAGGCTGTCGGCGTGCGACTCTATAGTCGCGGTTGTTGAGTGGTCTGGGTGGAGCTAGAACACGGAACATCAGCGGAGGCCTCGCCCACCGATGGGCGAGGCCTCCCTTTTTGTTCTTGACGCTCAAGCCCCGTCGAACGAAGTCGATGCAGGTCACAGCTCTGTTGTCGGGCTGTTTCCGTATTGTCAATTGGTAGACGACACCAACCTGCGGATTCGCGCAAAACGATGATTCGGTGGTAAGAATTGCCATATGGTGCAGATCATCTCGGAACGCACCAAAAAAAGGGCGGAGGCCCCAGGCCGCGTGGGCGCGCGACCCGGGAACCTCCGCGAGGCCCACCTCCTATCTGCTGCTACTGGAACGCGGGGCCTAGGCCGTCACTCGGGCGGCCCGAATGAAGTGCCGGTAGGCACACTCACCACCTTTCCGCGCCACGACGGGCGGGAAGGTGGTTTCCTTCTCGAACCAGTTGACCTGGCCATACTGATCCCGCCAGTTTCCGCGCCACGGAACTCGCTGGCCAGTTTTGAAGCTGCCGTTCGGCCCCAGGGGCCGTCTCCTTCGTCTGCTCATAATCACCTCCTCTCATGAATCGCGTTGTGCATCTTGATGATCGGCGGCGGATTCCGCCGACCGATACGGAACCACTGCGGTGCCGCAAGTGCGGCTCCGAGTGGTTCCGTCTGCAGGGTCGACCTAACGACCCTGAAGCCGCGAAGCATGGAGCGGTGACGATGGCGCAGGACGGCCGAATCACCGGATATTCCGGCGTGCCCGTGTGTCTGGATTGCGGGGAGCCGACCTAGCGCGGCCCCTGAGGCAGCACTACTGCATAAAGTCTCGGACACGGAACATCCCGGAGCGGTGGGGACAGTGGCGACTCGCCATGTGCACTCCTCGTTGTAGTGGTTCCAGCAAAGGGTGGAGTGCTCCTTACTCTATCGGTGGGGACCGACGCGAAGGCGTAACACAAGAAGTTGTGTCTGCGTGTCGTGAAACCCCCAGCGAAGCCCCACAACGCACCTCTGCCGACAGCCCGGCGGAGATCCAGGCGATGAATCGTGGGCAAAATGTGGGCAGACAGGGACTCGGCAATCGACCTAACGGCCGTCAGACATCGGACCGGCATTCATAGCGATGGGGAAAATTAAATCCCTGACCAGCAGATTCAGAAGTCCCAGTCCTCGTCCTCGGTGACGACGGCCTTGCCGATCACGTACGACGAGCCGGAACCCGAGAAGAAGTCGTGGTTCTCGTCGGCGTTGGGCGACAGCGCCGACAGGATCGCCGGGTTCACGTCGGTCTCGTCCCGCGGGAACAGCGCCTCGTAGCCCAGGTTCATCAGCGCCTTGTTGGCGTTGTAGCGCAGGAACTTCTTGACGTCCTCGGTCAGCCCCACCTCGTCGTAGAGGTCCTGGGTGTACTCAACCTCGTTGTCGTAGAGCTCGAACAGCAGCTCGTAGGTGTAGTCCTTGAGCTCGGCCCGCTTGGCCTCGTCGACCAGCGCCAGCCCACGCTGGTACTTGTAGCCGATGTAGTAGCCGTGCACGGCCTCGTCGCGGATGATCAGCCGGATCATGTCGGCGGTGTTGGTCAGCTTGGCCCGGCTCGACCAGTACATCGGCAGGTAGAAGCCGGAGTAGAACAGGAAGCTTTCGAGCAGCGTCGAGGCCACCTTGCGCTTGAGCGGCTCGTCGCCCTTGTAGTACTGCATGACGATCTCGGCCTTGCGCTGCAGGTTGGGGTTCTCCTCCGACCAGCGGAACGCGTCATCGATCTCGGCGGTCGAGCACAGCGTGGAAAAGATGTTGCTGTAGCTGCGGGCGTGCACCGACTCCATGAAGGCGATGTTGGTGTAGACGGCCTCCTCGTGCGGGGTCAGCGCGTCGGGGATGAGGCTGACCGCCCCGACCGTGCCCTGGATGGTGTCCAGCAGCGTCAACCCGGTGAACACCCGCATGGTCAGTTGCTTCTCGCCGGCCGTCAGCGTCGCCCACGACGGCAGGTCGTTGGACACCGGCACCTTCTCCGGCAACCAGAAGTTTCCGGTCAGCCGGTCCCAGACCTCGGCGTCCTTCTCGTCCTGCAGCCGGTTCCAGTTGATCGCCGAAACGCGGTCAATCAGCTTCATGTTTTCGGTCACCAGAACCCCACTTCACACGCCGTTTTGCCTGAGGGACGTCAGGCTCCAAACACTACCCCTGGGGTACGACAACGGGGCGGAACACAAGAAGTTGTGTTTTGCGTGTCGTGCCCGGGCGCCGCGTTCGATGTCACTTCCTCAAGTATTGCGCGATTGCCGGGCCATGCGAGGAGACGCTACCCAAGCGGCCGGTCTCGATGTACCATTTGGTACATGCTTACCGAAGACAGCATTGAGATCGACGCGCCACCGCAGCGGGTGTGGGATGTCTTCAGCGACGTCCAGCGCTGGCCCGAATGGACCGCCTCCGTGACGTCGCTGGTCGGCCGGGACGGGCCCGCGCTCGCAGTCGGCAGACGCTTCGCGATCAAGCAGCCCGGCATGGCGAAGCTGATCTGGAAGGTCACCGAGATCCACCCGGGCTCATCGTGGACGTGGGTCCAGCGCTCCCCCGGTGTGCTGGTGAGCGCCCGGCACGACGTCACCGCGCTGCCCGGCGGCCGCACCCTGGTACGTCAGCAACTGGATCAGCGCGGTGTGCTCGGCGCACTGGTCGGACGGCTGATGACCACCAAGACCAAGCGATTCCTCAAATTGGAGGCGCAAGGACTCAAGGCCCGGTCTGAGCAACTCAGCCGCGCCGATGGCGCGCACTGAAGATTCCGAACGGCGCCGGCAGCTGCTCGACGCACTCGTCACCGAGTTCGCGGCGGGCGGCGTGGGCGACCGATCGTTGCGGGACGTAGCCGCCGCGGTGGGCACCAGCCATCGAATGCTGCTGCACCACTTCGGGTCTCGCGAGGACATGCTGTTGGCTGTCGTCGAGGAAGTGGAGCGCCGCCAGATGGGCGCCCTGGCCGACCTACCCCGGACACCGGCCGAGGGCTTCGCCGCCATGTGGGCCGACGTCCGCCGACCCGAGCTTCGCCAAGCCGAACGCCTCTTCTTCGAGTGCTATGCCCGCGCCGCCCAGGGCGAAAGACCATTCGACCGAATGGTTCCCGGCGCGGTCGACGGGTGGCTCACGGAAATCGGGGCGCTGGACGGCGATTCGGACCCCGCGCTGGCCCGGCTCGGGCTCGCCGTGATCCGCGGCCTGCTGCTCGATCTCGCCGCCACCGACGACGACGCCGGCGTCGACGCCGCCGCGCAAGCTTTCGCCAGCCTGCTGCGCCGCTGAGCTACTCGGCTTTCGGCAGCACCGAGATGAGTGTGTCCACAAGCTCTTCGGCGTTGGTGTGCCACTTGTCCAAGTCCATGTGACCGCTCAAATCCAATCCCGTGATCCCGTGGGCACTGGTCAAGAGCAACGCCCCATAACGCCGGGCGTGCTCAGGACCCGTGATCCGGCCAATGATGTCGAGAAACAGATCCTGCGCGCGTTCGGCCACCCGCATCGCCTCCGTCGGATCTCCCGGCGGCGGGGTGAACATCAGCCGGTACAGATGCGGTCGCGCGCGGCCCAACTCGATCAGCGCGAGCAGACCCGAGCGCAGGGACTCCTCGGGCGGATCGTCGCTATCGACCAATGCCTGTAGCAAGTCACCCAATTCGCTCAGGGCGTCAGTGGCCAGGACCGCAAGCAGCGATTCCTTGTCGGCGAAGTGGCGATACGCCGCCGAGCGGGAAACCCCGGCCCGGGCGCCTACCTCGCGCAACGTGACGGCCTCGACGCCGCCGAGGTCGAGAAGCGCGCCGGCCGCCTCGAGCAGCGAGCGGCGCGTTGCCGCAGCCGTCTCCGCTCGTGTCGCCATCCGCCGAGCATAAGCGGAGACTTCAGTTGACACTGTCAACTGAACCAGTTAGGTTCAGTTGACAGTGTCAACTCAAAGGCTCGGATGCCGAATGGAGACCGTGATGACTTCCCCGCATTCCACCGACCGCAATCAGCTGATCGTCGTGACCGGCGCATCCACCGGCATGGGTGCCGCTACCGCGAGATTGTTGGCCCGCAATGGTTTTCATGTGCTCGCCGGTGTGCGTCGCGACGTCGACGCGGACGCGCTGCGGGCCGAGCGCATCGAACCGCACATCTTGGACATCACCGTCGAGTCGGACGTCGTCGCGATGGCCGATCGTGTCGCGAATGATCCACTGCGCCGCCCCCTTCGCGCGCTGGTCAACAACGCCGGGATCGCGATCAACGCGCCGGTCGAGACGCTGCCGATTGCGCAGTGGCGCAAGCAGTTCGAGGTCAACCTGTTCGGACACATCGCGATGACTCAGGCGCTGCTGCCGGCCCTGTTGGACGGCAAGGGCACCGTCGTGAACATAAGTTCCGTCGGCGGGAAGGTCGTCTTGCCGACGTACGGCGCATACGCCGGTTCGAAGTTCGCGCTCGAGGCGGTCAGCGACGCCCTGCGCCGCGAGGTCGGAGGTCTCGGGGTCAAGGTCGTCGTCGTCGAACCCGGCGCGGTCAAGACCGAAATGGCCGAGCGGGGAATCGCCACCGCGGAGGCCCTGATGGCCGACATGTCCCCTGCCCAGCTCGCACGCTACGACGCGCTCGCAGCGGCCGTCACCGCCCAAGCCCGATCGTTCGGCGAGGACGGCGTCCCGGCCGAACACGCCGCCGAGGTGATCGTGAAGGCGGCGACCGCGTCTCGCCCCCGGACCCGCTACACCATCGGGCGCGACGCCGCGATCCTCACGCGGGTCAGCCGTGTCGTGTCCGACCGGGTGCTGGATCGCATCGTGCGCCTTAGCCTTCGCTCATTCGCGAAGGGGTCGGAGTCAAGCGAACGGCGCAGCGCCGCAACCACCTCGGCCGGCGCCTAGCCGGTCGGACGGGTTCGCCGATCAGCCGGAGGTGTGGACGATCAGGACGTCGGTCTTGGCCCTGCGGGAGACTTCTGACGGGACCGATCCCAGTAGCCGCCCCGCGACGCTGCTGAGGCCGACGTTGCCGACAACCAGCAGGTCGGCATCGACCTCCTCGGCGAGCTGCACCAGCGCGTTGATGGGGGGACCGACGATGGCCCTCTCCTCCACGTTCTTGGCCCCGGCCTGGTGCGCCCGCTCCCTGGCGTTCTGCAAAATCGCGTAGAACGGGGCGTGTCCCAGCGTCCGGTAGTCCTGACCGTGGTCACTCCCCGGCGGGATGGCGTAGCGGCCGCGTTCCTCGGGAACCGGGAGATGCGCCGTCGCGACGATCAATGTCGCGCCGTGATCCGCGGCCGTCGCGGCGGCGCGCTCCACCGCACGGAGCGACGACTCCGAGCCATCGGTGCCGACCACAACGATCTGATAAGCGCACATTCCTCACTGAGTGTAGGCCCTGGACGCGCTCCCCGGCAGTCGTCGCGCGACCACCGCGGCTCAGCCCTGTGCGGCCGCCGCGACGCGCTTGGCGCCCGACCCGTTGCCGAAGAACTCGTACTCCTCGGGCTTGACCGAGCGCGTCTCCCGCCAGTACTCCCAGGTGTAGCCGCCCCACAGCACTGTGTTCTTGCCGTGCTCGTCGAGGTACCAGCTGGCGCAGCCACCGCTGTTCCACACCGACGGTCCCAGCCGGCGCTGCAACTCGTCGTTGAAGGCGTCCTGGGCGGCGCGCGTGGGCGCGAGTGCCTGCACGCCCAGCTTGTCGCAGGTCTTGATCGCGCTGGCGACGTAGCGGATCTGGGACTCGATCATGAACACCACCGAGTTGTGCCCCAGGCCGGTGTTCGGTCCCAGCAGGAAGAACAGGTTGGGCATGTCGGCGACGGTGATGCCGCGGTGGGCGGCGATGCCCTCCCGGTTCCAGCGGTCCACCAGGTCCTCACCGTTGTGGCCCTTGATCTGCACGTAGGTGTAGGAGTCGGTGACGTGGAACCCGGTGCCGTAGACGATCACGTCGACGTCGCGCTCCGTGCCGTCGGCGGTGACGATCCCGGTGGGCGTGATCCGCGCGATGTGGTCGGTGATGAGCTCGGTCTTCGGGTCGGCGACCGCGCGATAGTACGTGGAGGAGTTCAGGATTCGCTTACAACCGATGCGATAGTGCGGGGTCAGTTTGCGGCGCAGTTCGCGGTCCTTGACCGACCGGCGGATGTTGTATTTGACGTAGGCCTCGATGAACTTCAGCGCGTTGGGACGCTTGGTCATGCCGATCGCCAGCGCCTCCTGGCCCCAGTAGATCGCGAGACGCGTCATTGCCCGCAGGCCGGGGACGTTCGCCATGGCCCGGCGCAGCGCCACCGGAATCTCGGGGTTGGAGCGCGGCACCACCCACGGCGGGGTGCGTTGGTAGAGCTGAAGTTCGGCGACCTGCCCGACGATCTCCGGCACGATCTGGATCGCGCTGGCGCCGGTGCCGATCATCGCCACCCGCTTACCGGTCAGGTCGACGCTGTGATCCCACTCCGCGGAATGGAAAGCGGGACCGCGGAATTCGTCGCGCCCCTCGATGTCGGGCAGGGACGGGATGTGCAGCGCGCCCGCGCCCGAGATCAGGAACTGCCCGACGAATTCGCGGCCGTCCTCGGTGAAGACGTGCCAGCGTTGCTCGTCGTCGTCCCAGTGCGCCCGATCGACAAGCGAATTGAACTCGATGTAGCGGCGCAGGCCGTATTTCTCGGTGACGCCCTTGAGGTAGTCCCAGATCTCGGGCTGGTAGGAGAACGGGTTGCGCCAGTCGGGCTTGGGCTCGAACGAGAACGAGTACAGGTGCGAGGGGATGTCGCAGGCGCACCCGGGGTAGCTGTTGTCGCGCCAGGTGCCGCCGACGTCGCCGAACTTTTCCAGAATGACGAAGTCCACACCCTGCTGCTGCAGCCGGATCGCCATTCCCAGGCCGGAGAACCCGGTCCCGATGATGATGGCGCGGGTGTGCACGGGCTGGTGTGCGGATGTCGGTTCGGCGTGTGTCACAACGTCGGTCACGGTGGATCGATCTCCCTGCTAGAAATACCCGGTACCCAGGGTATCGAATGGCACGAGTGTCGACGATCGCTGCGGCGATGTCAACGTGCTTAGGACCTCAGCTGGCCGCGGGGTTGCTGGGCACCACGCTGTGCACCGGCTGATCCGGGTTCATCGCGATGCCGAGCACCTCCGCGGTGCCGACGATGACCCCGACCATGATCGTCGTCAGGTGCGCGACGAACTGGTCGCGCGGCATGCGCCGCGCGCTTTGCGGGTCGGGGCCCAGCCACCATTCGGTGGCCGAGGCGGCCGAGCCGAAGGCCGCGTGCGCGGCCAGCTCGAACGCCGCATGGTCGAGTTCCATTTCGCGCAGCTCGTTGTCGAAGAGATCCGCCATCGCCAGCGTGATGCCGCGGCCCTCGTTGAGGGTCTGCGGGCTGGCGGCCGAGCGGCCCTGGATGAAGACCCGCAGCACGTTGGGGTGCAGATCGACGAGGTTGACGTACTCGTCGACCGCGCGCCGGATCACCTCACGCGCCGAGTCGGTTTTCAGGTCGATGGCCGGGAAGATCGCCGCCCAGAGCATGTCGCGCAGCCGTTCCCCGATGGCCTGGAACAGGTCGGACTTGTCGTGGAAATGACGGTAGATCTTCGGCTTGGCCGTGCCGGCCTCCTCGGCGATCTCCCGCACGCTCAGCTCGGGGCCCAGGCGGTCGATGGCGCGAAAGGCCGCATCCACGATCTCGCCGCGCACCTTCTTGCGGTGTTCGCGCCAACGCTCGCTGCGCGCGTCGACCTTCGCCCCGGGCGGCTTGACGCTGGGGTGGGGTGGTCGGGAGGGTCGAGGCATTCTCACCACGTCATGCACCATACCCCCCGGGCCGGCCGTCGAGCCCCTGACCTGGGCAGACCAGGCGGCCGGAGCCCCGACCCGGCGGTCAGAGCATGCAGGACACGCAGCCCTCGACCTCGGTTCCCTCCAAGGCCATCTGCCGCAGCCGGATGTAGTAGAGCGTCTTGATTCCCTTGCGCCAGGCGTAGATCTGCGCCTTGTTCACGTCGCGGGTGGTGGCGGTGTCCTTGAAGAACAGCGTCAGGCTCAGCCCCTGGTCGACGTGCTGGGTGGCGGCGGCGTAGGTGTCGATGACCTTCTCGTAGCCGATCTCGTAGGCGTCCTGGAAGTACTCCAGGTTGTCGTTGGTCATGTAGGGCGCCGGGTAATAGACGCGGCCGATCTTGCCTTCCTTGCGGATCTCCACCTTGCTGGCGATCGGGTGGATCGAGCTGGTCGAGTGGTTGATGTAGGAGATCGACCCTGTCGGCGGGACGGCCTGCAGGTTCTGGTTGTAGATGCCGTGCGCCTGCACCGACTCCTTCAGCCGCTTCCAGTCGTCCTGGGTGGGGATGCGAATGTCCGCGTCGGCGAACAGCTGACGCACCTTGTCGGTCTGCGGCTCCCACACCTGCTCGGTGTACTTGTCGAAGAACTCGCCCGAGGCGTACTTCGACCGCTCGAAACCGCCGAACGCCGTGCCCCGTTCGATGGCGATGCGGTTCGACGCCCGCAGCGCGTGGTAGAGCACCGTGTAGAAGTAGATGTTGGTGAAGTCGATGCCTTCCTCGGAGCCGTAGAAGATCCGCTCCCGGGCGAGGTAGCCGTGCAGGTTCATCTGCCCCAGCCCGATCGCGTGAGACTCGTTGTTGCCCTGCTCGATCGACGGCACCGACGTGATGTGCGTCTGGTCGCTCACCGCGGTCAGCGCTCGGATCGCCACCTCGATCGTCTGCGCGAAGTCCGGCGAATCCATCGCCTTGGCGATGTTCAGCGAGCCGAGGTTGCACGAAATGTCTTTGCCCACCTTGGAATACGACAGATCGTCGTTGAACTCAGACGGCGTGGACACCTGCAGGATCTCCGAGCACAGGTTCGAGTGGGTGATCTTGCCCTCGATCGGGTTGGCCCGGTTCACCGTGTCCTCGAACATGATGTAGGGGTAACCGGACTCGAACTGCAGCTCGGCCAGCGTCTGGAAGAATTCCCGCGCCTTGATCTTCGTCTTGCGGATGCGCGCGTCGTCGACCATCTCGTAGTACTTCTCGGTCACCGAGATGTCGGCGAACGGCACGCCGTAGACCCGCTCGACGTCGTACGGCGAGAACAGGTACATGTCCTCGTTCTTCTTGGCCAGCTCGAAGGTGATGTCGGGGATCACCACGCCGAGGCTGAGCGTCTTGATCCGGATCTTCTCGTCGGCGTTCTCCCGCTTGGTGTCCAGGAAACGGTAGATGTCGGGGTGATGCGCATGCAGGTACACCGCGCCGGCGCCCTGGCGCGCACCCAGCTGATTGGCGTAGGAGAACGAGTCCTCGAGCAACTTCATGATCGGGATGACGCCCGAGGACTGGTTCTCGATGTTCTTGATCGGCGCGCCGTGCTCGCGAATGTTGGTCAGCAGCAACGCAACCCCGCCGCCACGCTTGGACAGCTGCAGCGCGGAGTTGATCGATCGCCCGATCGACTCCATGTTGTCCTCGATGCGCAGCAGAAAGCAGCTCACCGGCTCGCCGCGCTGCTTCTTGCCCGAGTTCAAAAACGTCGGGGTGGCCGGCTGAAACCGGCCGTCGATGATCTCGTCCACCAGCTTCTCGGCCAGGGCCGTGTCACCGGCCGCAAGGGTGAGCGAGACCATGACGACGCGGTCCTCGAAGCGCTCCAGGTAGCGCTTCCCGTCGAACGTCTTCAGCGTGTAGGAGGTGTAGTACTTGAACGCGCCCAGGAACGTCGGGAAGCGGAACTTCTTGGCGTAGGCGCGGTCCAGCAGCGACTTGACGAAGTTGCGCGAGTACTGGTCGAGAACCTCACGCTCGTAATAGTTCTCGCGGATCAGGTAGTCGATCTTCTCGTCCTGATTGTGGAAGAAGACGGTGTTCTGGTTGACGTGCTGCAAGAAGTACTCGCGCGCGGCCAACACGTCCTTGTCGAACTGAATCTTGCCGTCCGCGTCGTACAGATTCAGCATCGCGTTCAGCGCGTGGTAGTCCGTCTCACCGGGCAACGCGTGCGCGCCGGACGTTACAGGCTCTGCAGTGACGGTTGGTGGCACGTCTGTTCCTTCCAGAATTCTTCCAAGCCCGCGCGGACGGCTTCCACGTCGTCCGGGGTTCCCATCAGTTCGAAGCGGTAGAGGTACGGAACGCCGCATTTGCGGGAGATCACGTTGCCCGCATAGGCGAATTCGGCACCGAAGTTGTTGTTGCCCGCGGCGATGACACCGCGGATCAACGACCGGTTCTGCTCGTTGTTCAGGAATGCGATGACCTGCTTGGGGACATAGCCACCGGCATTGAGGTCCGGGGTGGCCCGGCCGCCGCCGTAGGTGGGCAGGATCAGCACGTACGGCTCGTCGACCTCGATGCGCCCATGCAGCGGTATCCGTGTGGCGGGAACACCCAGCTTCTCCACGAAGCGATGGGTGTTCTCCGACACCGAGGAGAAATAGACCAGTGGCGATCGCAAGCGCGGCGCACCCGGGCGAAGCGGGTCGCCACTCATCCAGCCTGGGTTGCGCGAGTGCACCGCAACCTCCTTCTTACCTAACGTCCGGCTAAGCGCTGAGAGCCGATTCCGCGAGCGCCTTGATGCGGTCCGGCCGGAAGCCCGACCAGTGGTCGTTGCCCGCCACCACCACGGGGGCCTGCAGATAACCCAATGCCATCACGTAGTCACGCGCCTCGTTGTCGAGCGTGATGTCGACCTTCTCGTAGCCGACGCCCTGCTTGTCCAGGGCCTTGAACGTGGCGCTGCACTGCACGCATGCCGGCTTGGTGTACACGGTGATGCTCATGGAAGCCGCTCCTTTGCGGAAGGTGGGACTTGTAACGGACTGGCAACTACTCGGGTACTGCAACAAACGCTGTCTTTGCTGTGTTTCAGCGGCCCGTCAAGCCCCCACGTTCCCGTCCTGCGGCCGTCGGGGTCGAATGACCTGTGTGCCGATTTCGGGTGGTGAACCAGGGCCCGGTCGGCCTGGTGAACCTGGGATCTGCCGGTGCTCGAAACACTACACCTAGTGGCTGACAAGATGTCGAGATACAACATGTTCGGAATAACAATTCTGAAATTCGCTGGTCGTAAGGCTTCCGCGGCGGACACGCCCGGCGTGTCGCAGGTCACAATCTTCCTCGAAGCCGCGCATGCGAATCGTTGTATCACCGACCACCGACAAGCCCCGTCAACGCGCACCGATGCCGCCCCGGGCCAGGCCGTCCGGGCGACCACTAGCAAAGCCGCCAGCGAGGGCTGGCGGCTTCGGCTATCCGATTGCGGCAACCCTGCTGGTCGCCCGGCGATCGGCTTGTTGACTTCTGCCAATCAGGCGACTTCGGCGGCCAGCTTCCCTAGGGCATCGCGCACGTTGTCCGAGAGCTCGCCGTGCTCCGCGGGGGCCTTGCCCTCGAGCGTTTTGAACGGCACCGAGAGCTTGATCGACTCGACCACGCGGGCGCCGGCGATGCCGAACGACTTACGGGTTTCGTCGTGGGCCCATACGCCGCCGTACTGGCCGAAGGACCCCCC
Organism: Mycobacterium sp. E3305; assembly: GCF_001666785.1. Lineage (NCBI taxonomy): Bacteria > Bacillati > Actinomycetota > Actinomycetes > Mycobacteriales > Mycobacteriaceae > Mycobacterium > Mycobacterium sp. E3305. The sequence goes on from NZ_LZJA01000194.1 coordinate 15,801, forward strand.
GATGACCGCCAGCGGCTTGCCCTTCAGCGCGCCGTTGCCGAACGGGCGGGACAGCCAGTCGATCGCGTTCTTGATGACGGCCGGGATGCTGCCGTTGTATTCCGGCGTGACCACCAGGGCGGCGTCGGCGTCGGCCGCCGCGGTGCGCAGCGCGGCCACCGGGGCCAGCGGCGGCGCGTCAGTGTTCATCGCGTCGTCGATCTCCTCGTTGTAGAACGGCAGCTCCGCCAGCCCTTCGAACACCGTCACGCTGACGCCTTCGGGGGCGATGTCGGCCGCGAGTTCGGCGATCTGACGATTGATCGACGCCGTGCGCAGGCTCCCCACTAACGCCAAGACCTTGATGTTGTCTGCCACCGTTCTGTATCCCTTCATTCGTTGGTCTCCATCCTCGCACACACAACCGGACTACAGTCCGGTTCTATTCCCGCCGCGTTAAAGTACAGGGATGAGCAGTGTCGAGCGGTTGGGCGAACTGCCCGTCTACCAACTCCAGGCAGCCCAGCCGGAGCGGGGCGACGCGGCACGCAACCGCGCCCTCCTGTTGGACGCGGCCCGCAGGCTGATCGCCGAACGCGGCGCGGACGCGGTCACCATGGACGACGTCGCGGCCGCCGCCGGCGTCGGCAAGGGCACGTTGTTTCGCCGGTTCGGCAGCCGCGCCGGCCTGATGATGGTGCTGCTCGACGAGGACGAGCGAGCCAGCCAGCAGGCCTTCCTGTTCGGCCCGCCTCCCCTGGGACCCGACGCCCCACCGATCGACCGACTGGTGGCGTTCGGCCGGGAGCGCATCGGATTCGCGCACGCCCATCGCGAACTGCTGTCGGAGGCCCACCGCGATCCGCAAACTCGCTACAGCGCGCCCGTCCTCGTGCACCACACCCACATCCGGGTGTTGCTCGAGGCGGCACACTCCACCGGCGACCTCGACGCTCAGACCGATGCCCTGCTGGCCCTCCTCCACGTGAACTATGTCGAGCACCAGCTCAACGAGCGCGGCCACACCCTGCAGACGTTGGGCGACGCATGGGAAAGCGTGGCGCGCAAGCTTTGTGGGCGATAGCGGAATGACCGCGCCGCCGGCACCGCTCTGGGTCCTGCACGTCGACCTCGATCAGTTTCTGGCGTCGGTCGAGTTGCGCCGCCATCCCGAGCTGATCGGGCTGCCGGTCATCGTCGGCGGCAGCGGCGACCCGACCGAACCGCGCAAGGTGGTCACCTGCGCCTCCTATGAGGCCCGGGAATTCGGCGTCCGCGCCGGCATGCCGTTGCGGACGGCCGCGCGCCGCTGCCCCGAGGCGACGTTCCTGCCGTCGGATGCCGCCGCCTACGACGCGGCCTCCGAACAGGTGATGGCGTTGCTGCGCGACCTGGGGCACCCGGTCGAGGTGTGGGGTTGGGACGAGGCGTACGTCGGGGTGGCGGGGGCCGACCCGATCGGGGTCGCCGAAGAGATCCGGACCGTCATCGCGTCGGAAACCGGGCTGTCGTGTTCGGTGGGGATCAGCGACAACAAGCAGCGCGCCAAGGTCGCGACCGGCTTCGCCAAACCGGCGGGCATCTTCACGCTCACCGACGCGAACTGGATGACCGTGATGGCGGACCGTCCGGTCGACGCCTTGTGGGGCGTGGGCCCGAAGACGACGAAAAAGCTTGCGGCGCTGGGGATAACGACGGTCTGGGAGCTCGCACACAGCGATGCCGAGTTGTTGACGTCCGCGTTCGGCCCACGCACCGGACTGTGGCTGCTCCTGCTAGCCAAGGGTGGCGGTGACGCGCAAGTCAGCGCCGAGCCGTGGGTCCCGCGCTCGCGCAGCCACGTCGTCACCTTCCCGCGCGACCTCACCGACCGCTCCGAAATGGATTCTGCCGTAAAGCAATTGGCCGAACAGGCGTTGGCGGACGTCCTCGCCTCCGGCCGCATCGTGACCCGGGTCGCGGTCACCGTGCGAACCGCGACGTTCTACACCCGCACCAAGATCCGCAAGCTGGAAGCACCGACCACCGGTCGCGAGACCATCGTGGCGGCGGCGCTGCGCGTGCTGGACCTATTCGAGCTCGACCGCCCGGTTCGGCTGCTCGGGGTGCGCCTCGAACTGGCCATGGGAGACTAGCGGTGCGGGGGCGGGCCGCAGCGCGCGGGTGAACACCACATTGACCTGGCGCATGGCCACGCTGTAGGGCCACCAGGCCAGTCGTTTGAACGCGTACAGCGCCCGGATGTCCGGCGACGTATAGATCAGGTAGCGGTTTTTGGCGACGCCCGCCAAGATCTTCGCGGCCGCCTTCTCCGGCGAGACGGCGTGGCCGCTGAAGCGGTTCACCCAGCGCGCAACCTTGGGGTCTTCGCGGTCCACGCCGGCGATCTCGACGGTTTGGACCAGCGGGGTGTTGACCGCGCCCGGCACCACGACCGACACGCCGATGCGGTGCCGGGCCAGGTCGAAGCGCAGCACCTCCGACAGCCCGCGCAGTCCGTATTTGCTTGCGCTGTAAGCGGCATGCCACGGCAGCGCAACCAAACCGGCCGCCGACGACACGTTGACCAGGTGCCCGCCGTTGCGGGCCGCCACCATCGGCGGGACGAACGTCTCGATGACGTGGATCGGACCCATCAGGTTGATCGCGATCATCTTGCTCCACTGATCGTGGCTCAGCCGGTCGACGGTGCCCCAGGCGGAGACTCCGGCGATGTTGAGCACGACGTCCATGCTCGGGTGGTCGCGATGGATGTCGGCGGCGAACGACGCCACCGCGTCGTAGTCCGCGATGTCGAGGGCCCGGTGCGCGGGCACTTCCGCGCCCAGGGCGCGCGCGTCGGCCACGGTCTGCTCGAGCCCGTCGCGGTCCCGGTCGGTCAGATAGAGCTCGGCGCCGTCGGCGGCCAGCCGCAACGCGGTGGCACGGCCGATGCCGCTGGCCGCGCCGGTGACCAGACACCGTTTGCCTGCGAAGTACCCCTGCTGCCCCATTGCGGTGACGATACCGGCGGTAGCGCCCTACGGACGCCCGCCCCAGAGCGCGTGCAGCCACAACCGCTCCAGCACGTGCACGCGGCGGTCGAGATCGCTGTCGCGGCCGGCCAGGATCGGATCGCCGGTCAGCATCAGCGCGGTGGTACCGGCCAGGGTGCGGATCAGGGTGGGCAGGTCGTCGCTGATCGGGTGGGCGGTCCCCGCCTTCATCTCGGCCTCCACGATCGCGACGATCTGGCCCAGCACGGCGTCGAACTGCCGATCCATCAGGTTGCGGATCTCCACGTCGGTGTTGCGCGCCTCGTTGCAGGCGGTCATCACCGGGTCGTTGTGCGCGTAGACGGCCGCCGCGCTGCCGACCATGCGTTTGGCGAACTGCTCGGGGGACTCCCCCGGCTCCCGCGGCGCGAAATCCTGGGTGAGTTCTTCGAGTTCCTCGGCGGCCTCGGCCATCAACTGGGCGAGAACGGCGTACTTGGAATCGAAATAGAAGTAGAAGCCGGACCGCGCCACCCCCGCCCGCACACTGATGCTGCTGACCGACAGCTCAGCGAATGGCTTCTCCTGCAGCAGTTCCCGCACCGCCTGCAGGATCGCCTGGCGCTGCTTGTCGCCGCGCCGTTGCCCGCCCGGTTCCGGGGTGGCGGGGTGGCTGCTCATTCCCCGACCTTGCACCACGCCGGGAAAAAAGCAAACTTGACAGCCGTCAAGTTTTTTCCGAAGGTTATTAGACAGTGACGGCTGTCACCTCGGAGGGAACGCGCAAAGGAGCGTCTATGACCGCCACCATCAGCACCCCGCACTACCTGTTGGACCAGGCGCGGCGCCGGTTCACCCCATCGGTCAACAACTTTCCCGGCATGGGCGTCGCGGAGCGCAAGCTGCGCACCGTCCAGTTCCCCGAACACGTGTTGGCCCAGCCGCCGCCGGGCAGCGGGCTCAAACCGGTGGTGGGTGACGCGGGGCTGCCGGTGATCGGGCACCTCATCGAGATGCTGCGCGGCGGCCCGGATTACCTGATGTTCCTGTACCAGACCAAAGGGCCGCTCGTCTTCGGCGACTCTCCCCTCCTGCCGTTCGTCGCGGCGCTGGGCCCCGACGCCGCCCAGGAGCTCTACTCGAACCGCAATAAGGACTACTCCCAGCAGGGCTGGACCCCGGTGATCGGCGCCTTCTTCAAGCGCGGCCTGATGCTGCTTGACTTCGAAGAGCACCTGTTCCACCGGCGAATCATGCAGGAGGCGTTCATCCGCTCCCGGCTCGCCGGTTACGTCGAGCACATGGACAGGGTGGTGTCGCAGGTCACCGCCGACGACTGGGTGATCGACGACCCGCGCTTCCTGCTCTACCCGGCGATGAAGGAGCTCACCCTCGACATCGCGTCGATGGTGTTCATGGGCCACGAGCCCGGCACCGATCGTGAGCTGGTGACCAAGGTGAACAGGGCGTTCACCATGACCGTCCGGGCCGGCAATGCGATCATTCGCAACCCGGTGCCGCCGTTCACGTGGTGGCGCGGAGTCCGGGCCCGACAACTGCTGGAGAACTACTTCGACGAACGAGTCAAGGAGCGCCGCGGCAAGGACGGCAGCGACCTGCTGACCGTGTTGTGCCAGACCGAGGACGAAGACGGCAACCGCTTCTCCGACGAGGACATCGTCAACCACATGATCTTCTTGATGATGGCCGCGCACGACACGTCCACCACCACCGCGACGAACATGGCTTACCAGCTCGCCGCGAATCCGCAGTGGCAGCAGCGCTGCCGCGACGAGTCCGACCGCCTCGGGGATGGACCGCTCGACATCGAATCGCTGGAGAAGCTGGAATCGCTGGATCTGGTGATGAACGAGTCGATCCGGCTGGTGACCCCGGTGCAGTGGGCCATGCGCCGGACGGTGCGCGACACCGAACTGCTGGGCCACTACCTACCGAAGGGCACCAACGTCACCGCGTTTCCGGGGGTGAACCACCTGCTACCCGAGATCTGGACCGACCCGTTGAAGTTCGACCCGGAACGGTTCACCGAGCCGCGCAACGAACACAAGCGGCACCGGTACGCGTGGACTCCGTTCGGCGGCGGCGCGCACAAGTGCATCGGCATGGTTTTCGGCCAGTTGGAGGTCAAGACGATCATGCATCGGCTGCTGCGTCGCTACCGGCTCGAGCTGCCCCGGCCGGGCTACGAGTCGAAGTGGGACTACCGCACCATCCCCATCCCGATGGACGGCATGCCGATCGTGCTGCGCCCCCTGTAGGCCTCAGGCGAGCAGGCGGTTAGCGCAGGCGACCACCGCACGCAGCGCCGACTGCGTCGAATCGTCCGACCAGCCCATCGCCCATTCGGCGCGGGCCCCGTTGCTCCCGCAGACAAACGTGACCGTGCGGCCGCCGGAGCCCAGCTGATGAAACTTGACGATCTCCACCGGGATTCCGTGATCGTGCAGCATCGCGCTCAACGCCGCGATCGGGCCGCTGCCGCCGGCGGTCGAGGTGCTGATGCGGTCACCGACGGCGATCACGGCCCGGAAGTTGCGGGCCTGCGGCCCCGGCCGCCTCTCGGTGTCGGTGCAGGCCCAGCTGCCCAGCCGGACGGGCCCGCCCGCGTGGGCGTAGGTCGCGACGAAATCATCCCAGGACATCGCGCCCGCCTGCTCCCGCAGGCCGCGGGGCAGCGGGGCGCCGAACTCCCGGGCGAACACCGCCGTGGCGGGGGCCGGAGTACTGGATTGAGCGAGCCGCTCGGGAATGGTCATGGTGCCGGTCTTCTTCGGTCGAAAGGAGTGACCGACGGCAGTAGCTTCCGACCCACAGCGGGGGGTCGGTCTGGGTCAGACCCCGCTGCGGGCGCTAGCTACTACGGCTCGATCGAGAAGACGCACGAGCGCAGACTTTAGCCCTACACGGCCCTGACGTGCAAGTTCCGCCTCGGGTCATAACGCGGCGACCCGTCGCGAAATTCTTAAGAAATTTTGGTTTACGTGTGTGCAACAGGGGGTATGAGGCGAGGGCAACAGTCGTTCAACGGCTGTGCAACAACCCCTCGAAGGAATGATGAAAGAAGGCTCATCATGAAGGCAAAGAGCATCAGGAAATCTCTTAAATCAGCCACCGTGGCCGTCGGGTTGGCCGCGGTGTTATTACTCCCGACTGGATGTGCTTCCTCAGCGGCCGGCAGCGGTGGACTGCTCGGCGGCACGGTCGGCGGCGGTAGTGGCGGTATTTTGGGTACGGTCGGCGGGATTGTCGGCGGCCTCTAACTGATTTTCAGGCGGCCCTCGGGAAGCGATTCCCGGGGGCCGCTTGCGTCATCCGGTCGGCCCGGCCGACGGCTCGAACCGCAGATACGCCTGAATGGTCGTACCGCTGGGCGTCGTATGCGTGCGCACCAGGTCCGAGATGGCGTTGACCAGATAAAGTCCCCGGCTGGCGGGCCCGCACGGCCCCGGGTCCAGCCGGCCTACCAGCGGATCCTCGAAGCACCCGGTGTCGCGCGCCTCGCAGACCAGGTATCCGTCGTCTCGCCAGAAGGCGAGCTGACAGGCTCCGTCGGTGTACATCAAGCTGTTGCTGGCCAGCTCGGTGGCGACCAGTTGCAGATCTTCGATTCCGTCCTGCGACAAGCCAATCCATCCGGCGTAGTTGACGGCGAAGGACCGTGCGGGACTGAGGTCCGCCGACTTGCTCACCGTGTAGGTGACGGCCCCCGGCTTGGCGGGCAGCGGCCGGTTGCAGCGCTGCAAGGCGGCATCGGGCGCGTAGTCGGTGCTGCGCTGCAGGGCGCCGCCCCGCCACAGCAGAGGGTGTGTCGCCCGCACGTCCGCGAGCACATCGTCGTCGAGCCGGCTTCCGTCGTAGAGGCACAGCCCGGTCACCTGGTAGCCGTCCATGGCCCCGTTGACCAGCGCCTCGTGCTCCACGCAGGCGACCAACTCTTCCTCGGTGCGGCCGGGCCAGGCGAGTTGACTGACGATGCGCACCCGCCGGTCGGGGTGGTCATCGACGAAAGACCCCTCCATGGCCATGAATCGGCTCGGGTTGCGCCCCGCCTCGGTGATGTCGAGCAGTTGGAGATCGCCCGGCAGCTCGCCCGGGCCGAGCGCGTCGTGCAGCAAGACCAACTTGTCGGACGGCACCGCAACCAGTACCGCCTCGTCCATCGCCAACCCGTCGCTGACGAAGCGGGTGACGAAATCCAGGTACTCCTGCTGGGATTGGTAGATGAGTGCGGAGTGGACGAAGCCGAGCTGGCCAATTTCGGTGCCCGTCGTCACTCCAGGACTCTCGCTTTCGATCACTGAATGCCAACCCCCTGCTGGACCGGCCGTTAAGTTCTCCCTCCCCAGTACCCGCGGCGGGCCTTCGCTATACCGAGCTGCAGATCACATCTGAGAACTCAGTATTCGCTAAAGCCACCAGGAGGCGGCCGCGTCCAGATGACGGCGCACGCGGTAGCGGGCCAGGCTCTCGTCACCGGCCTCGATCGCGTCGGCAATCCGCTGGTGAGCGTGGTGAACGGCCAGGACGTCCGCCCAGGTCGGTGGCGCCTGCCCGGTGCTGGACCAGTGCCGCCGGAACAACTCGACGATGATGCGCAGAAACAGGTCGAGCAGCGTGTTGCCGGCCAGCTGGGCCAGTCCGACGTGAAACCGGAACTCCTCCGCCGAGGCGTCCGCCACATCGCCGGGCGTTTCCTCGACGTCGGACCGATGCGCGGCCACAAAGGCGGCCACTTCCGGTTCGCCGCACCGCTTGACGACCTTGGCGACGTTGTCGATCTCGATGGCGTCCCGGACGCAACGGAGGTCTTCGCGACTCGGGTCGCGGTACTGCAGGTATAAGGCAATGGTGTCGATGCTGGCCTGCGCCCGAGGCCTGGCGATGACGAGGCCGCCACCGGGCCCGCGGCGCATGTGCGCGATCGAGTGATATTCGAGCAGCCGCACCGCTTCCCGGAGCACCGCGCGGCTCACCCGGTACCGCTCGAGAAGGGCCGTTTCGGTGCCGAAGACGGATCCGACCTGCCAGCCGCTGGCAGCGATGTCGTCGCCGATCGTGGCCGCCAGCATCTCCGCCAGCTTGCCGCGGGGCACCTCGATGTTGAGCGGCCGCGGCTTGCGCCGCCGGCTCGGGGCGCCGGGGTGGTGGTGCTGTAGCCACGCGGTCACGGCCTCGACGTGCCGCTGGCTGAGCGTTTTGGCGCGCGCCGAGTCGCCGGCGGTGACGGCCTCGACGAGCTCGGAGTGGTCGATGTGCATCCGGTCGATCGCCTCGGTGGCCTCGGAGGCCGAGTCGGTCCGCGACTGCAGGGCATACCGGGTGGTGAGGCGCATCAGCACGTTGACAAAGAGTTGCAGGACCGGGTTTTTCGATTGCTCGGCCAACGCGATGTGGAACTCGTCCCGCGGCGTGGGGAGCCCCGGCCTCCACTCCTCTTCGCCCCGCAGCACCGCCCGCAACCGGGCGATGCCCGCCTCGTCGATCCGTTCCGCGGCCAGCGAAGCCGCCAGCGGTTCGAGCACAAGGCGCGCGTTGAGCAGGTCGCCCAGGGTGGTGCCGAGGTATTCGAGATAGATCACGACGGCGCGGGTGGCGGGCCCGGCATCGGGCTCGCAGATGATCAGACCGCCACCGGGCCCGCGGCGCATGCGGGCGACCTGATGGTGTTCGACGAGCCGGACGGCCTCGCGCAGGACCGAGCGGCTCACCCCGAAGCGCTCTTGCAACGCGTGCTCGGAACCGAGCGATTCGCCGATGGCCCAACCGCGGCGAACGATCTCCGCCTCGAGGTCCCGCGCGATTCCGGAAGCCAGTTTGTTCGCGAGGCCGGTACTCATATCAAGCCCAACGGCGTTCGGGCGCAGGGGATTTCAGCATGTGAGCAACATGCAGCCGGCGACGGGCCCGCCGCCGACCGACACGACGCCGACGTCCGGGCGACGCGATACCTGCCGCTCCCCCGCTTCCCCGCGCAACTGCAGACAACCCTCGTGCAATGCCCAGTAACCGTGCATGCGCCCCGCCGACAGCTGGCCGCCGTAGGTGTTGAGGGGAAGGTCCCCGTCGCGGGCGATCCGAGCGCCACCTTCCACGAACGGCCCGGCCTCCCCGTCACCGCAGACCCCGAGGGCCTCCAGCCACGCCAGGGTGAGATAGGTGAAGCCGTCGTACAACTCGGCGACCTTGAGGTCGGCCGGCTTCAGGTCCGTGCGCGACCACATCTGCGCCGTCGCGTCCGACATCGCCATCTTCGGGTAGTCGTCGCGGTGGAACCAGCCCCCGGCGCCGTCGGACCCGCCGATCGCCTCCACCGCCACCGCGCGGTGGGGGCAATCCCGGGTGTAATCCGTGTGCGAGACCACCACCGCAATCGAGCCGTCGATCGGGACATCGCAGTCCAGCAGGCCGAACGGGGTGGAGACCGGCCGCGCGCTCAGGTAGTCGGCCATCGTCATCGGGTCGCGATACACGGCGCGCGGATTCAGGGCGGCGTTGCGCCTGCCGTTCAGGGCGACCCAGCCCAGCTGTTGCTTGGTGGTCCCATACAACTCCATGTGGCGCCGGCAGTTCAGCGCCAGCCAATTCGCGGCGGAATAGGCGTTGGCCGCGACCAGGTCGTTGACGTCGTCCATCGCGCCCACGGCGGGCCGTTCCGCACCCTCCGGCGTCTCGAACATCCGGGCCAGCGGCGGCGCGGGCGCGTTCTCCTGCGGCTTCACCGGGACGGTGCCGCCGAGCATTTGGATGGTCCGGTACACCACCACGTGCCGGGCGCGACGTTCGGCGACCGCGCGGCACGCCGACATCACCGGGCTGAGCAAGCCGCCGGTGCCGAAGCCGGATCCGCAATCGGCCGCTTCGATCCGCAGTTGGGCGTTGACCTCTGCGGCGGGGGTGTCGCCCAGCGTCGCGATGCCGTCGATGTCGGCGGGGGCCAAGCCGGCGTCTTCGATGGCGGACCGCACCGCCTCCATGGTCAGGTCCACGCCCGCGATGCCGGTGCGCCGGCCGATCCGCGAGATGCCGATGCCGGACAGGATCGCGTCCTTCTCGAAATGCGTCATGCACACCGCCCGTCAGACCATCGAATCAATTGAGTGTACTGTATTCGTCGTGCCGGACGAGCCGCTGCTCATCGAATACTGCGAGGACTGCGCGCGCTGGGTGCATCCGCCTGCCGGCGAATGCCGCACGTGCAAAGCCCCGCTGGTCGCCCGGCCCGTCTCCGGGCGTGGCACCGTGTTCACCTTTACGGTGAACCACCACCCGTACAACCCGGAGATCCCGGTTCCGTACGTGATCGCCATCGTCGAACTCGCCGAACAAGAGGGCCTGCGGGTGGCCGCCAATGTCGTTGACTGCGAACCCGATTCGGTCACGTGCGGTATGCCCGTCGCGATCCGGCCGGACAGGGGCAGCGGCGGGGCTCCGCTGTTCGCACCCACCTGAGCGGAGCAGCTAGTTGATCAGCGGGTCGCGCGGCATGCCGAGGATCCGCTCGGCGATCTGATTGCGGGTGACTTCCGAGGTGCCGCCGGCGATCGCCATGCCGCGTGCGCCCATCGCCAGCCTGCCCACCACCGCACCGGGGCCATCCATGAGTGCGACCTCCGGGCCGGCCAGCACCGCCCAGATCGCGGCCCCGTCGACCATGTGCTCGGCCAGCTTCAGCTTGGTGATGTTGCCTTCCGGGCCGGGCCCGGCCCCCTCGACGCTGCGGGCCGCGCGACGCAGGTTCAGCAGCCGCAGCGCATGGTCGTCGGCGAGGAAGGATCCGATCCGGACCGGCGCTCCCGCCAGGCGGTCCGACTGCTGCGCGAGCTGGACCAGGGTGGGCGCCAATCCCTCGTAGAACGACCCGCTGCCGCCGATGCTGACCCGCTCGTTGCCGAGCGTCGCCCGGGCGACGGTCCAGCCGGAGTTGGGCGCCCCGACGACGTCCTCGTCGGGGACGAAGACGTCGTTGAAGAAGACCTCGTTGAACTCCGAGCCGCCGGTGATCTGCCGCAGCGGGCGCACCTCGACGCCCGGGCCCTTCATGTCGATGATGACGGTGGTGATGCCGGCGTGCTTGGGGGCGTCCGGATCGGTGCGCACGGTGGCCAGGCCGCGCGCGCAGTACTGCGCGCCGCTGGTCCAGACCTTCTGCCCGTTGATCTTCCAGCCGCCGTCCACCCGGGTGGCGCGGGTCTTCACGGACGCCGCGTCGGAGCCGGCCTCGGGCTCGGAGAACAGCTGGCACCAGATCTCTTCCTGGCGCAGCGCCTTCTCCACGAATCTTTCGATCTGCCAATCGGTTCCGTGCTGGATCAGGGTGAGGATCACCCAGCCGGTGATCGAGTAGTCGGGGCGCTTGATGCCGGCCGCGCGGAATTCCTCCTCGATGACCAGCTGCTCCACCGCGTCGGCGGCGCGACCCCAGGGCTTCGGCCAGTGCGGCATGACGTAGCCCGTCTCGATCAGCTTGTCGCGCTGCGCCGCTTTGTCCAGGGCGGCGATCTCGGCGGCGTCGGCGTGGATCCGGGTGCGCAGTTCCTCGGCCTCGGCAGGCAGGTCCAGGCTGTTCTCCCGTTTGGCGCCTGCGGCGGTGCGCTCGAAGACATCCCGGGCCGGCGCGTCGCCGCCGAACAGCGCCGCAACCACCAGCGCGCGGCGCAGGTGCAGATGCGCGTCGTGCTCCCAGGTGAAGCCGATGCCGCCGTGCACCTGGATGTTCAGCTCGGCGTTGCGCGCATAGGCGGGGAACGCCAGGGCCGCCGCCACCGCGGCGGCGAGCCGGAACTGGTCCTCGTCCTCGGACGCCGCCCGCGAGGCGTCCCACACCGCGGCGACGCCCGATTCGGCCGCCACCAGCATGTTGGCGCAATGATGCTTCACCGCTTGGAATGTCGCGATGGTGCGCCCGAATTGCTGCCGCACCTTGGCATAGTCCACGGCGGCGTCGACGCAGTCCGCCGCGCCGCCCACCGCCTCGGCGGCCAACAACGTCCGGGCCCGGGCCAGCGCGGAAGCCCGCCCGCCGGTCAGGATGTCGTCGGCGCCGACGTTGACGTTCTCCAGGCGCACGCGTCCGGAACGCCGGGTCGGGTCGAAGTTGTTCGGCACCTCGACCGATACGCCGGCACGGTCACGCTCCAACAGCAGCACGTCCTCGCCTGCGGCGATCAGCAACAGCTCGGCCAGCCCGGCGCCCAGCACGATCCCGGCGTCACCGTCGGCGACGCCGTTCTTGAGGCGCACCTCCCCGTCCAGACCGATTCCAGCGGTCACGGTCCCGTCGATCAAGCCGGGCAGCAGCCGCGACTTCTGTTCGGCGCTGCCATCTTTGGCGATCACCGCCGACGCGATCACGGTCGGCACGAACGGCCCCGGCGCTACGGCCCGGCCGAGTTCTTCGACCACCACCACGAGTTCGGGCAGCCCGAAGCCGGATCCGCCGTGCTCTTCGTCGATGTGCAGGCCGAGCCAGCCCAGCTCGACCAGGTTCTGCCAGAACGCCGGCCGGGATTCCTCCGCGGCGTCGAGCAGCGAACGCGCCGCCCAACGGGCCTTCTGCGAGGTCAGGAACGCGCGGGCGACCCCGGCGAGTTCGCGGTGGTCGTCGGTCAGTGCGATACCCATGAGGGGCCCTCCTCGCTACCGGCTGGGTAGCCTGCCCCGCTTCGAGGGGAAGCGGGGCGGCTGCCTAAAGAGTGTACTTAATGCGGGGAGGGCGACCCGTGGGGGTGGCTACTTGGGCGCGAAGCGCTGGCCCGCGTCCAGCCGCAGGCACTGGCCGTTGAGCATCGGGTTCTCGACGATCGCCGCAACCAGCTTGGCGTACTCGATCGGCCGGCCGAGGCGCTTGGGGAAGGCGGCGTCCTTGGTGAGCGCCGACGCGAATTCGTCCGGAATCCCCTGCGTCAACCCGGTGGCGAACAGGCTCGGCGCGATCGCCAGCACCCGGATGCCCAGCGAGCCCAGGTCCCGGGCCATGGTCAGGCACATGCCGGCGACGCCGGCCTTGGCGGCGGTGTAGGCGACCTGCCCGATCTGCCCCTCGAACGCCGCGATCGACGCGGTGTTGATGATGACGCCGCGCTCCTCGTCCTCCGGCTCGTTCTTGGCCATGTGCGCGGCCGCGAGCCGGCTGATGTTGAAGGTGGCGATCAGGTTGAGGTCGATCACGGACTGGAAGGACTCGAGGTCGTGGGGACCGGACTTGGTCATCGTCCGCTTGGCGATGCCGCCACCCGCGGTGGTGATGATGACATGCAGGCCGCCCAGTTTGTCGACCGCGGTCTGCAGCGTCTCCTCGGTGCCCTTGAAGTCGGTGACGTCGACCGGATAGAACGCGCCGCCGACGGCCTCGGCCACGGTCTTGCCGTCGGAACCCTCACGGTCCAGGATGGCGACCTCCGCCCCGCGCTCGGCCAGCAGCTCAGCGGAGGCGCGACCCATTCCCGACGCGCCGCCGATGACGACGACCTTCTTCCCGTTGATCTCCATCCGGACCCTTCCTTTCGGGTTGTCAGATCCCTAGCAATCTGTAACGTTACGTAGGCACGCTAGCGTGTGCGCCGCCGAGGGTTGACCCCGCCTTGTTCGAGACCCGTGCCAAGCTGATTTCGTGCTCCTCCTCGACGTGGCGACGACCTCACTTGACGTAGGCGGCACGTCGTCACGGCTGAGCAAGGTCGCCCACATCGCCGACCTGTTGCGGCGCGCCGCGGCCGACCCCGACGAAGTCGCCATCGTCGTCTCCTGGCTCTCGGGTGAGTTGCGCCAGCGCCAGATCGGGGTCGGCTGGGCAGCGCTGCGGTCACGGCCGCCCCCGGCGCCGCATCCGGCGTTGACCGTCGCCGCGGTGGACGCCAGTTTCTCCGAGATCGGGGCGGTGTCGGGCAAGGGATCGCAGGCGCGCCGCGCGCAGCTCATCACCGGCTTGTTCGCCGCCTCGACCGACATCGAGCAGACCTTCCTGCTGCGGCTGCTCGGCGGGGAGCTGCGCCAGGGGGCGCTGGCCGGGATCATGGCCGACGCGGTGGCCAAGGCCGCCGGCCTCCCCGTCGCGGCGGTACAGCGCGCGGCGATGCTCGGCGGGGACCTGCCCGGCGTCGCGGCGGCCGCCATGGGCGGCGGCGCCCGGGCGCTCGAGGCGTTCGCCCTGCGCGTCGGACGGCCGGTCGGCCCGATGCTGGCGCAGACCGCGACCGGGGTGGCCGATGCGCTGGAACGCCACGGCGGCACAACGATTTTCGAGGCCAAGCTGGACGGCGCCCGGGTACAGATTCACCGGTCCGGCGACCAGGTCACCGTCTACACCCGAAGCCTCGACGACGTCACCGCCCGGCTGCCCGAGGTGGTGGAGGCGACGCTGGCGCTGCCGGTGCGCGACCTCATCGCCGACGGCGAGGCGATCGCGCTGCGGGCCGACAACTCACCGCACCGCTTCCAGGTCACCGCGTCACGGTTCGGCCGATCGGTCGACGTCGCTGAAGCCCGTGCGGCCCAACCTCTTTCGGTGTTCTTCTTCGATATCCTGCACCGCGACGGCGAGGACCTGCTCGACGCGCCGACCACCGAGCGGCTGGCCGCCCTGGACGCGCTGGTGCCGGCCGCGCAGCGGGTCGATCGGCTCGCCACCACAGACGACGACGAGGCGGCCCGGTTCCTGGAGGCGACGCTCGCCGCCGGTCACGAGGGCGTCATGGCCAAGGCGCCGCAGGCGCCGTATCAGGCAGGCCGCCGCGGCGCGGGCTGGCTCAAGGTCAAGCCGGTGCACACGCTGGACCTGGTGGTGTTGGCGGTGGAGTGGGGATCGGGGCGCCGACGCGGCAAGCTCTCCAACATCCACCTGGGGGCGCGCGACCCCGCCACCGCCGAATTCGTGATGGTGGGAAAGACTTTCAAGGGCATGACCGACGCCATGCTGGACTGGCAGACGGCCCGGTTCAGCGAACTCGCCGTCGGCGGGACCGACGGTTACGTCGTGCGGCTGCGGCCCGAGCAGGTGGTCGAGGTGGCCCTGGACGGGGTCCAGAAATCCTCGCGCTACCCCGGCGGTGTGGCGCTGCGGTTCGCCCGTGTGCTGCGTTACCGCGACGACAAGAGCCCGTCCGAGGCCGACACCATCGATACCGTGCGGGCGCTGTACTGACAAACCGAGCGCTGCCGGTTTCGCGCGCGTA
>NZ_LZJA01000195.1:0-1099 GCF_001666785.1 Mycobacterium sp. E3305
TCGAATGTATGTTCGATTCGAGGGTGCCGTCGGCGGAGTCGATCGCCGCGTTGGATGAGCACTTCGAGCGGCGCTATCCGTCGGTGACGCCGGAGTCCGCGGCGTTGCTGGAGCGCGTCGCGGGCATGGCGCGGGCGGAGAATCGGGCGGCGGCGGGGCAGTTGGCGGTGATCGGGGAGTTGTTTGCTTACCGGCTCTCCCGGTGCGCCGAATGTGAGCAGTGGGCGGTGGATACCGAGGCGGCGGTGGCCGCGGAGGTGGCCGCGGAGTTGCGGATCAGCCAGGGGTTGGCGGCCAGCCGGGTGCGGTATGCCCGCGCGCTGCGCGAGCGGCTGCCGAAGGTGGCCGAGGTGTTCGCCGCCGGCGACATCGACTTTCGGATGGTGCAGACGCTGGTGTATCGCACCGATCTGATCACCGACAGTGAGGTGTTGGCGGCCGTGGACGCGCAGCTGGCGGCGAACGTGGCGCGCTGGCCCTCGATGAGCCAGGGCCGGTTGGGTGCGCAGGTGGACAAGGTGGTGGCGAAGGCCGATGCCGATGCGGTGCGGCGACGCCGGCAGCATGCTGCGGGGCGCGAGGTGTGGATCGGTGAGATGGGGGAGGGATTGGCCCGCATCGAGGGCACCCTCTACAGCCTGGATGCGCACGCGCTCGAGAAGCGCCTGGATGCGTTGGCGGCCACGGTGTGTGCCCACGATCCGCGCAGCCGCGAGCAGCGCCGCGCGGATGCGTTGGGCGCACTGGCCGGCGGGGCCGAGCGGCTGGGGTGTCGCTGCGGGCGCCCGGACTGCGCGGCCGGCGCCCGGCCGGCGGCCGGTGCGGTGGTGATTCACGTGCTCGCCGAGCAAGCCGCCCTGGATCGCGGGGTGGGGATGGCCAGTGAACTGCGGGCCGACGGCCTGATTCCACCCGAGCTGGTGGCCGAGTTGGCCGCCGCGGCCAAGCTGGTGCCGCTAATTCATCCCGGGGACGCGCCGCCCGAGCCGGGCTATGTGCCCTCCCAAGGGTTGGCCGATTTCGTGCGGTGCCGGGATTTGACGTGCCGCTGGCCGGGTTGTGACTGCCCGGCGGTGGCCTGCGACCTCGACCACACCAT
>NZ_LZJA01000196.1:0-38297 GCF_001666785.1 Mycobacterium sp. E3305
GCTTCCTGCTGAAGCTGAACGTGACTCTGCCGCCACGGGATTCGGAGATCGCCATCCTCGGCCGGCACGCGCACGGCTTCGATCCGCGCGACCTGTCGGCGATAAAACCGGTGGCCGGACCCGCCGAACTGGCAGCCGGGCGCGACGCCGTGCGCAACGTGCTGGTCGCCGACGAGGTGCTGGGGTACATCGTCGACATCGTCGGAGCCACCCGGTCCTCACCCGCGCTGCAGCTCGGCGTCTCGCCGCGCGGGGCCACGGCGCTGCTGGCCACCGCTCGTTCCTGGGCCTGGCTGTCCGGCCGCAACTACGTCACCCCCGACGACGTGAAGGCGATGGCCCGCCCGACGCTGCGGCACCGGGTGATGCTGCGCCCCGAGGCCGAACTCGAAGGGGCCACCCCCGACGGAGTCCTCGACGGAATCTTGGCGTCGGTCCCGGTGCCCCGCTAGTGATCCTGACCGGACGCACCGGGCTGGTCGCGCTGATGTGCGTCCTGCCCATCGCGCTGTCCCCCTGGCCGGCAAGGACTTTCGGAGTACTGCTGGCCACCCTTCTGGCGGTGGTGATCGCGGACATCGGGCTGGCGGCCAGCACCCGCGAGTTGCGCTACGTCCGGTCGCCGGACCGCTCCGCCCGGCTCGCGCAGCAGGTGGACGTCGGACTTCTGATCCACAACGACGGCCGGCGCCGGTTCCGCGGCCAGGTTCGCGACGCGTGGCCGCCCAGCGCGGGCGCGCGGCCGCGCATCCATCCCGTCAACATCCCCGTTGGCCAGCACCAGCACGTCCAGTCCCAACTGCGGCCGGTCCGCCGCGGCGAGCAGCGCGCCGCGGTCGTCACCGCCCGGTCCATCGGCCCACTCGGGCTCGCGGGACGGCAGGGCTCGCAAGCGGTGCCGGGCCTGCTTCGGGTGCTGCCGCCCTTCCTGTCCCGCAAGCACCTGCCGGCGCGACTGGCCAAACTGCGTGAGATCGACGGGCTGCTTCCCACGCTGATCCGCGGGCAGGGAACGGAATTCGACTCACTGCGCGAGTATGTCGTCGGTGACGACGTGCGGTCGATCGACTGGCGCGCCACCGCGCGTCGCGCCGACGTCGTCGTCCGCACCTGGCGTCCCGAACGCGACCGGCGCGTCGTGATCGTGCTGGACACCGGGCGTACCGCGGCGGGCCGGGTGGGCGTCGACCCGACGGCCGCCGACCCCGCCGGCTGGCCCCGCCTGGACTGGTCCATGGATGCCGCGCTGCTGCTGGCGGCGCTCGCGTCGCGGGCGGGTGACCACGTCGACTTCCTCGCCCACGACCGGGTCACCCGCGCCGGCGTTTTCGGGGCGTCGCGCACCGAACTGCTCGCGCACCTCGTGGAGGCGATGGCCCCGTTGCAACCGGCCCTGCTCGAACCGGATTGGACCGCAATGGTTTCCGCCATCGCGCGGCGGGCCCGCCGGCGCTCACTCGTGGTGTTGCTGACCGACCTCAACGCGACCGCCCTCGACGAGGGCCTGCTGCCGGTGTTGCCGCAATTGTCGGCCAAACACCACCTCATGGTGGCGGCCGTCGCCGACCCACGGGTCGACCAAATGGCCGCCGGGCGTTCGGATCCCGCCGCCGTCTACGACGCGGCGGCCGCGGAACGGTCCCGCAATGACCGCCGCGCGATCGCCACGCGGCTGCGCCGCAGCGGGGTGGAGGTCGTCGACGCCCCACCCACCGAGCTGGCGCCCGCCCTTGCCGACCGCTACCTGGCGATGAAGGCCACCGGCCGGCTTTAGCGCCGAGCAGCGGCGTCAGGAGAAGGCGGGCAATCGGCGCTAGCCGGTGGGTACCACGTCGGGCGCGTCCTCGATGTCACCGGTCTCACCGGCCCGCACGGCGCGGCGACCGAAATACACGATGTAGGCGAGGAAAGCCACCTCGGCGATGACCCCGATGCCAACCCGAACGAAAGTCGGCAGCGGCGAGGGCGTGACCAGCGCCTCGATCAGCCCCGAGACCAACAGCACGCCGGCCAGCCCGATCGCGACCGACACCACGGCGCGGCCCTGTTCGGCGAGCGCCTGGCCGCGCGGCCGGTCGCCGGGCGCGATCACCGACCACCCCAACCGCATGCCGGCGGCACCGGCCAGGAACACCGCCGTGAGCTCGAGCAGCCCGTGCGGTATCAGCAGCCCGAGCAGCAGGCCACCCTTGCCGGCCTGGAACATCAGCCCCGAGATCAGTCCCAGGTTGGCGGCGTTCTGGAAGAGCACGAACGGAATCGGCAGTCCCAGCAGGACCGACGACGCGATGCACTGCGCGGACACCCAGGAGTTGTTCACCCAGATCTGCAGGGCGAACGCGGCGGCGGGATGTTCGCTGTAGTAGGCCGCGATGTCGTGGTTCACCAATTGTTCGATGTCGCTTGGGGTTCCGGCGGCCGACTGCACCTCCGGATTGCCGGCCACCCAGAAGGCGATGATCACGGCCACGGCGTAGAACGCCACGGCGGTGCCCAGCCACCACCGCCACGACCGGTAGGCGACCACCGGGAAGGACACCGCCCAAAACCGCACGAAGGTACTGCTCAACGGAGCATGCGCGCCGGTCACCACGGAACGGGCGCGCGCAACCAGGCTCGAGAGCCGACCGATCAACAGCGAGTCCGACGACGCCGAGCGCAGCGTAGAGAGGTGGGTGGACACCCGCTGATAGAGCTCCACCAGCTCGTCGACTTCGGCGCCGGTCAGTGAGCGTCGTTTCCCGACCAGCCGGTCCAGGCGGTCCCAGGTGCCGCGATGGGCCAGCACGAATGCGTCGACGTCCACCCTGCGCAGCCTAATCGCCCTGTAGCGTTCGGTGTTATGTCGGAGGTGGTGACCGGCGACGCGGTCGTGCTCGACGTGCAGATCGCCCAGTTGCCGGTGCGGGCGTTGAGCGCACTGATCGATATCGCCGTGATGGTCGTCTGCTACCTGCTCGGACTGATGTTGTGGGCCGCCACGCTCACCCAGTACGACTCGGCGCTGAGCACCGCCGTGCTGCTAATCTTCACCGTGCTAGTGCTCGTCGGCTATCCGGTGACGCTCGAAACGGCAACGCGCGGACGGTCGGTGGGCAAGATCGCGATGGGCCTGCGGGTGGTGTCCGACGACGGCGGCCCAGAACGGTTCCGGCAGGCACTGTTTCGGGCACTGGCGGCGGTGGTGGAGATCTGGATGCTGTTCGGGAGTCCGGCCGTCATCTGCAGCATCCTGTCCCCGAAGGCCAAGCGAATCGGCGACATCTTCGCCGGCACCGTGGTCGTGAACGAACGCGGGCCCCGCCTGGGTCCCCCTCCCGTGATGCCGCCGTCGCTCGCCTGGTGGGCCTCGTCTTTGCAACTTTCCGGCCTGTCCCCGGGCCAAGCCGAGGTTGCACGCCAATTCCTCTCGCGTGCACCGCAACTCGATCGCCAGCTACGCCACCAGATGGCATACCGCATCGCCGGCGACGTGGTGTCTTGCATCGCGCCGCCGCCCCCGCCGGGCGCCCCGCCGGAATTGGTGCTCGCCGCCGTGCTCGCCGAACGGCACCGCCGGGAACTCGCACGGCTGCGTCCCGCGATGCCGCAGGCGGTCCCCGCACCGTGGTCAGCCTGGCCGCCGGCGCCGCCGCCGCAGGCCGTCCCGTGGCCGGACCAGGGCGCCGCGCACCAGGCGCCGGCGAATCCCGCGCCGGGCGGTTTCTCACCGCCGAGCTGACGGGTGCGCTAGCCGGAGACGCTTGCCGCCATGAGCAGGACGTCGGCGATCAACAGCGCCCAGCCGAGCAGGGGAACCGCGATCCCACCGCGACGCTTGGCGGTGAACAGCGAAATGACGATGACCACGACGGCGACAGCAGGGGCGCCGTAGAACGCGGTCCCGAAATCGATTCCCCCATGGCCCAGGTTCGGGCAACTGCGGTCGGAGCAACCGCCGGTACTCATCACCGCGCCCAGCGCGAAAAGCATCACGATGGCGGCGGCGGGCACCATGGCCAGCGCCAGGGCCCAGTTGACCCACGGCCATACGTTGCGGCCGCCACTTCTGGGACCGCTGCCGCCCCGCGCGGGGTCGGTCGGGCTGGAGGTTCCGCTGCCCACCGCGAGGTTGGAGTTATCAGCGTTCATCCCAGAGTTCCTACCCGCCGCCCGTCGGGCGCAAACCGGGCGGGCGACGCGAGCAGCGGCCGGCATGGTCGCCGAACCGCAGGTCATCGGGGTTCACTCGGGCCGTCTTCAAGGCAACCGTTGCATCGCGATCGTTTCCGATATATCGTGATACTTCGAAGCGCACAGACGGTGCGCTACCCCGAGAACATGAGGACAACAAACATGAGCAATCCATTCACTCCACCCGTCGGACCGTTCGCCGGTCAGGGCTTCGGCTTCGGCACCGGCCCGGTCCAACGGCGCGCCCTGCACGGCGCCCGGCGCCAAGCCCGGCGCGAATTCTTCGAACACCTGCGCGACCACGCCGGGGACCAGGGCTTCGGCCCCGGTTTCGGTCCGGGCTTCGGCCCGGGTTTCGGCCCCGGATTCGGTCCGGGTTTCGGTTTCGGCCCGGGCGGCCGGCGCGGCGGATGGCGGCGCGGCGGCCCCGGTCGCGGCAAGCGCGGTGACGTCCGCGCGGCCATCCTGGCGCTGCTCGCCGAGCGGCCGATGCACGGCTACGAGATGATCCAGCAGATCGCCGAACGCAGTAACGGACTCTGGAAGCCCAGCCCCGGTTCGGTCTACCCGACGCTGCAGTTGCTGACCGACGAGGGCCTGATCACCGCGAGCGAGAGCGAGGGCAGCAAGAAGCTGTTCGAGCTGACCGACGAGGGCCGCACGGCGGCCGAGAAGGTGGAGACCCCGCCGTGGGACGAGATCGCCGAAGGGGCCGACCCGGGTCACATGAACCTGCGGGCGGCCGTCGGCCAGCTGTTCGGCGCGGTCGCGCAGTCCGCGCACACCGCCACCGCCGAGCAGCAACAGCGCATCGTCGAGATCCTCAACAACGCGCGACGCGAGGTCTACGGCATCCTCGGCGAAGACTGAGCCCGTAGCACACAGCGGACCCTGGATCAGGTCACGTCGACCCAGTCCAGGGTCCGCTGCACCGCCTTGCGCCAACCCGCGTAGCCGGCGGCGCGCTGCTCGTCGGTCCAGGCCGGCGTCCACCGCTTGTCTTCGTGCCAGTTCGCCCGCAGGTCGGACGGACCGGCCCAGAACCCCACCGCCAAACCCGCTGCATAGGCCGCGCCCAGCGCGGTCGTTTCGGCCACCACCGGCCGCACCACGTCGACCCCGAGCACGTCGGCCTGAATCTGCATGCAGAGGTCATTGGCGGTGATGCCGCCGTCCACCTTCAAAACCTCAAGGCGCACACCGGAATCCGCCGCCATCGCGTCCACCACGTCGCGGCTCTGGTAGCAGATCGCCTCCAGCGTCGCGCGGGCGAGGTGCGCGTTGGTGTTGAACCGCGACAGCCCCACGATCGCGCCCCGGGCGTCGGATCGCCAATAGGGCGCGAACAGCCCGGAGAACGCCGGGACGAAATAGACCCCGCCGTTGTCGGTTACCTGACGCGCCAACGACTCGCTTTGCGCGGCACCGCTGATGATGCCCAACTGGTCGCGCAGCCACTGCACGGCGGCCCCGGTGACCGCGATCGAGCCTTCGAGCGCGTAAACGGGTTTGGCGTCGCCGAACTGGTAACAGACGGTGGTCAACAGCCCGTTGTCCGATCGCACGATCGTCTCGCCGGTGTTGAGCAACAGGAAGTTTCCGGTGCCGTAGGTGTTTTTCGCCTCCCCTTCCGACAGGCACACCTGGCCCACCATCGCGGCATGCTGGTCACCGAGGACCCCGGTGATCGGCACCTCGCCACCGACGGGCCCGGTTGCTGCGGAGACGCCGTACGGCTGCGGCGACGACGACGGCG
The DNA here is from genome assembly GCF_001666785.1 of Mycobacterium sp. E3305. Classification (NCBI taxonomy): domain Bacteria; kingdom Bacillati; phylum Actinomycetota; class Actinomycetes; order Mycobacteriales; family Mycobacteriaceae; genus Mycobacterium; species Mycobacterium sp. E3305. The sequence continues at coordinate 5,930 of NZ_LZJA01000196.1, forward strand.
CGATCGCCGGCAGCATCGCACGCGGGATGGCGAAGAATGACAGCAACTCGTCGTCCCAGTCCAGGGTTTCGAGGTCCATCAGCATGGTCCGGCTGGCGTTGGTCACGTCGGTCACGTGCACGCCGCCGCGCGGGCCGCCGGTCAGATTCCACAGCACCCAGGTGTCCGGGGTGCCGAACAGCGCGTCGCCGCTTTCGGCCGCCTCCCGCACCCCGTCGACGTTCTCCAAGATCCACTGCAATTTGCCACCGGCGAAGTACGTCGCCGGCGGCAGGCCCGCCTTGCGGCGGATCACGTCGCCGTGGCCGTCGCGTTCCAGCGCCGAAGCGATGCGGTCGGTGCGGGTGTCCTGCCAGACGATGGCGTTGTAATAGGGCCGCCCGGTGCGCCGATTCCACACCAGCGTGGTCTCCCGCTGATTCGTGATACCAAGGGCAGCAATGTCTTTGGCGGTCAGGTTGGCGCGGTTCAACACCGACATCAGCACCGACGAGGTACGCTCCCAGATCTCCACCGGGTCGTGCTCGACCCAACCGGCACGGGGCAGGATCTGTTCGTGCTCGAGCTGATGCCGAGCGACCTCGGTGCCGTCGTGATCGAAGATCATGCAGCGGGTGCTGGTGGTTCCCTGGTCGATGGCGGCGACGAAGTCGGACACGTCAGGAGTCCATCATGGTCTGCCCGACTCGACAAGCGGCCGGGTTGCTTGCGTTACCGGCGGTAACCCTGTTCCATCGGCGGTGTGGGCGAAGAGGTCAAGCGCACCACGTACACCAGCGCACATCGTCGGGAGTACCAGCGCAAGCTTGAACTTTGCCTGGACGTCCTGGAAACGATGCTCGCGCAGTCGCACTTCGACTCCGACAAGCCGCTCACCGGCATGGAGATCGAGTGCAACCTGGTCGACGCCGATTATCAGCCGGCGATGTCGAACCGCGATGTGCTGGACGCCATCGGGGACCCGGCGTTCCAGCCGGAATTGGGCGCCTACAACATCGAATTCAACGTGCCACCCCACGCCCTGCCCGGACACACCGCGCTGGACCTCGAAGGTGAGGTGCGGGCCAGCCTGAACGACGCCGAGATCAAGGCCGGCCTGGGCGGCGCGCACATCGTGATGATCGGAATCCTGCCCACGCTGATGCCCGAGCATCTGGCCACCGGCTGGATGAGCGACTCGCGCCGGTATGCCGCGCTCAACGAGTCGATCTTCACCGCCCGCGGCGAGGACATCCCGATCAACATCTCCGGCCCCGAACCGCTGAGCTGGCAGGCCGTGTCGATAGCGCCCGAATCCGCCTGCACCAGCATCCAATTGCATCTGCAGGTCGCGCCGGAGACATTCGCCGCCAACTGGAACGCGGCCCAGGCGGTGGCCGGGCCGCAGCTCGCGCTGGGCGCCAACTCGCCATACTTCTTCGGCCACCAGTTGTGGGCCGAGACGCGCATCGAGCTGTTCACGCAGTCCACCGACACCCGGCCCGAGGAGCTGAAGTCCCAGGGGGTGCGGCCGCGGGTGTGGTTCGGCGAACGGTGGATCTCCTCGGTCCTCGACCTGTACCAGGAGAACATCCGCTACTTCCCTCCCCTGCTGCCCGAGGTGTCCGACGAGGATCCGCTCGCCGAGCTGGCCGCCGGGCGGGCACCGCGGCTGTCCGAGATGCGGCTGCACAGCGGCACCGTGTACCGGTGGAACCGGCCGGTCTACGACGTGGTCGACGGGCGACCGCACCTGCGGCTGGAGAATCGGGTGTTGCCGGCCGGGCCGACCGTGGTGGACATGCTGGCGAATTCGGCCTTCTTCTACGGACTGCTGCGTAGTCTGTCCGAGGACACCGATCCCGTGTGGGCGAGCATGGATTTCACTGCGGCACAAGCCAATTTTCTCGAGGCGGCGCGCAACGGCATCGACGCCCGGCTGCAGTGGCCGGGCCTGGGCGAGGTGGCGGCGACCACGCTGGTGCTCGACACGTTGCTGCCGATCGCCGACGATGGGCTGCGCCGCTGGGGCGTGGACGCGGAGGTGCGCGATCGCTTCCTGGGGGTCATCGAGGGCCGCGCGAGGACCGGCCGCAACGGCGCCGGCTGGCAGGTGGCCACCGTGCGCACGCTGGAAGATGCAGGTATGACCCGGCCCGCAGCGCTGGCCGAGATGCTGCGCCGGTACTGCGAGCACATGCACGCCAACGAGCCGGTGCACACCTGGGAGTCCTGACCGCGGGGGTACGTTGAAACCATGCCCGACGATCAGGTCATGGACTGGGACAGCGCCTACCGCGAGCAGGCCCATTTCGAAGGCCCGCCGCCGTGGAACATCGGTGAGCCGCAACCGGAGCTGGCCGCTCTCGTCGCCGCCGGCAGGTTTCGCAGCGACGTGCTGGACGCCGGCTGCGGGGTCGCCGAGCTGTCGTTGGCGCTCGCCGCCCAGGGCTACACGGTGGTCGGTGTCGACCTGACGCCGACCGCGGTCGCGGCGGCCGCCAAGGCCGCCCAGGAGCGGGGCTTGACGACCGCCAGCTTCGTGCAGGCGGACATCACGTCGTTCAGCGGCTATGACGGCCGCTTCTCCACGGTCGTCGATTCCACGCTGTTTCATTCGCTGCCCGTCGAGGGCCGCGACGGCTACCTGAGCTCCATCCACCGCGCGGCCGCGCCGGGCGCCAGCTTGTTCGTCTTGGTGTTCGCCAAGGGCGCCTTTCCCGCCGAAATGCAACCGAAGCCCAACGAAGTCGACGAGGACGAATTGCGCGCGGCGGTGAGCAAGTACTGGGAGGTCGACGAGATCCGCCCGGCCTACATCCTGTCGAATGTCGTCGAGATTCCCGATGCTCCCTTCGAATTCCCGCCGCATGAACGCGACGACAGGGGCCGGATCAAGATGCCCGCCTACCTGCTGACGGCGCACAAGGCGGGCTAGTTTTCAGGCCGACGTCGCCGCGGTCGCGGCGATCAGCGCCTCGGCGAAGGTCTCCAGATCGCCGGCCGTGGTGTCGAGGTGTGGCGAGAGCCTCAGCACCGGCCCGGCCAGCTGCAGGGGCGCCCGCTGCACGCCGACGAAGGTGATCAGGATCCGCCGCTCGGCCAGCAGCCACGACTGCACCACTTGCGGGTCGGCGCCGTCGACGGGCGCCAGCGTGGTGATCGCGCTCGGCTCGTCGACCTCTTCGACCACCGCCCAGCCGGGCACGTCGGCCAGCGCCCGGCGGCTCGCGGCGCCCAGCTCGGCCAGCCGCCCGCGCACCGCCTCCGGCCCGTACGCCAGATGCTCGCCTAACGCCAGCGAGAATCCTAGGCGCGCCGCGACATTGGCTTCACCGAACTCAAGCTGCTGGGCCACCGAGAACGACCCCGCGAGCCAATCCGGCGCCGCCAGCCGCGGCCGCAGGCCCGCCATCAGCTCCCGGCGCACCGCGAGGGCCCCGACCCCGCGCGGCCCGGCGATCCACTTGCGCGACGACGCGTAGGTCACGTCGGCGCCGACCGCGCAGTCCACCTGGCCCAGCGCCTGCGCGGCGTCGACCACGAGCGGCAGCCCCATCTCGCGGCACAGTTGCGCCACCATTGGCAGCGGTTGCACCACACCGCTGTGGCTGCCGACAGCGGTCAGGTGGACCAAATCGGGGGGGTCGGCCTCCAGCGCCATCGCCGCGTCGTCGAGCGCCAACCGGCCATCCCCGAGCGTCGGCAGCAGCTGACGGTCGAATCCATGGGCGGCCAGCAGCGCGAGGTTGGGGCCGTACTCACCCGGCAGGCACGCCACCTTGCGGCGCCCCGCCGGCCAGGCGCCGAGCAGCAGGTCGAGGGCGTTCAGGGAGCCCGTTGTGAACACCACCTCGGCGTCGGGCATGCCGGCCAGCGCGGCGAACGCCACCCGTCCGGCGTCGAGCGCGGGTGCGGCCGCCTCGGCCGCGACGTAGCCGCCGACTTCGGACTCGTTGCGCGCGTGCTGGGCGGCGGCGTCGATCACGGAAAGGCTTTGGCGCGAACACGCCGCGCTGTCCAGGTGCAGCCCGGCCGCCGGCAGGCGGGCCGCCCGCCACCGGTCAGCCAGCGAACCCGCGGGCGTCACTTCACGGCCAGCGACAACCCGAAGTCACCCGCGGCGTCCGTCCACCATCGGGTGGGACGCAACCCCACGCCGGTCAATTCGGCGCTCACCCCGTCCGGGCGGAACTTGCACGACACCTCGGTGAGCATCTCCTCGCCGGCCGCGAAATCCACGGTCAGGTCGAGCGCGTCGACGCGGACCCGCTGGGCGTGGCCGGCGCGCAACCACATCTCGATGCGCTCCTCGTCGGCGTTCCAGCGCGCCACGTGTTGGTATGCCTCGACGTCGAAGTCGGCGTCGAGTTGCCGGTTGATCACCGCCAGCACATTGCGATTGAACGCCGCGGTCACCCCGGCCGAGTCGTCATAGGCCCGCACCAGCCGGTGAATGTCCTTGATCAGATCCGTCCCGAGCAGCAGGCTGTCGCCCGGCCGCATCTGGGCGGACAGGCTCGAGAGGAACTCCGCGCGCGGCCCTGGCGTCAGGTTGCCGATCGTGGACCCCAGGAACACGAAGAGGCGACGCCCGCCGGTCGGGATCTCGGTCAGATGTTCCTCGAAATCGCCGCAGACGGCATTGATTTCGACGCCCACGTATTCCCGTTGGATGGCCGCAGCGGCCGTCGAGAGGATGCCGGCGTCGACGTCGAACGGGACGAACCTGCGCAACGATCCGCGGGCGCGCAGCGCGTCGAGCAGCAGCCGGGTCTTCTCCGAGGTTCCACTGCCGAGCTCCACCAGGGTGTCGGCCTCGCTGGCCGCCGCCACTTCGCCCGACCGGGCGCGCAAGATCTCGGCCTCGGCGCGGGTGGGATAGTACTCGGGCAGCCGCGTGATCTGATCGAACAGATGGCTGCCCAGCGAATCGTAGAACCACTTGGGCGGCAACGACTTCGGCGTCCGCTGCAGGCCGTCGAACACGTCACGGCGCAACGCCTGGTGCGCGGAGTCGGCGGCCAGGTGGTTGGACAGTGTCAGCGTCATCGATAACCTTCCGAGTGATCCAGCGGGGTCAGCGCCACACCCGTCGCGGTGACCTCGACGAGGTGGCAGTCCGGCACTTCCGCCCAACCGGGGTCGTCGTCGTAGGGCTCGCTGGCCAGGACGACACCATCGGCGCGGCGCAGGATCGACAGCGTGTCTCCCCAGGCCGTCGCCAGCAGGCGAGAACCGTTGGCGGCAAGGATGTTCAGCCGCGCGTTCGGGTCGGCGGCCGCGATCTCGGTGATCGTCTCGCCGAGCGCATCGAGGCCGCGCTCGAAGATGGCCGCCGCGAGTAGCGCACTGTCACAGACCGATTCGGCCCGCGAGGTCGGGGGCAACACGGCGCGGTCGACAACTCCGTTGTGCGACAACAGCCATTGGCCGTCGGTGAACGGCGCCGTCGCGCTGACGTCGATAGGCATCCCGACCGTCGCCGAGCGCACCGCGGCCACCACGCAGTGGCTGCGCAGCGCGGGCGCGACGGAGTCGAACGACGCGTCACCCCACAGCGGCGCCGGGCTGCGCCAGCGGCGGGGAACTTGCCGCTCCGCAGCGACATCGAAAAACCCGACACCCCAGCCGTCGGCGTTGAGCAGGCCGTGCTTCTGCCGGCGCGGGGCGTACGACTGCACCCGCAGGCCCGACGGGGGGTCCAGCACAAGCGAGGAGACGGTGACGTCGGCCCCGAGCCAACCGAGGTGGCGGCACATCAGGCGAAATCCTCGGCGTCCCAAGCCAACCGGACACCGGAGAAGATCTGGCGCCGGATCGGGTGGTCCCAGTTGCGGAAGCTCGGCCGCAGGATGCTGGGCTCCACGGCCCACGAGCCGCCACGCAGCACCCGGTAGTCGCCGTCGAAGAACGGCTGGGAATAGCGCTCGTAGATCATCGGGACGAAGCCGGGCCAGGGCCGCAGCGGGGACGCGGTCCACTCCCAGACGTCGCCGAGCATCTGCTCGGCCCCGTACGCCGAGGCGCCGGCCGGGTAGGCGCCGACGGGCGCCGGGCGCAACGCCCCGCCGCCCAGGTTGGCCAGTGCGTCGGACGGGGGCTGCGACCCCCACGGGTAGCGGCGCCGACGGCCGGTGGCCGGATCCCACGCGCAGGCCTTCTCCCATTCGATCTCGGTGGGCAGCCGCGCGCCGGCCCAGGCGGCGTAGGCCTCGGCCTCGAAGAAGGTGACGTGCTGCACCGGTTCGTCGGCCGGGATGTCTTCGACGTGGCCGAACCGGGTGCGCGTCCGCGCGTCGGGGCTCCAGAACTGCGGCGCCGTGAGGCCCGCACGCCGGCGATGCTCCCAACCGCGCTCCGACCACCAGCGTGGCTGCCGGTATCCGCCGTCTTCCACGAAGTGCCGCCACTCGCCGTTGGTGACCGGCACCCGGCCGAGCCGGAACGAGGGCACGTCGACGACGTGGGCGGGCCGCTCGTTGTCCAGCGAGTACGGTTCGCTCGCCGCGTCGACGCCCAGCACGAACGGGCCGGCGGGCACCAGCACCGAGGTGCCGGCCACGCCTGGCCGGCCGGCCGGCAAGGCCGCGGTGTCGCGCAGCAGCGGGGCGCCGCTGCGGAGGTTCAACGCCTGCAGCATGGTTTCGTCGTGCTGGTTCTCGTGGCTGATCACCAACGCGAACGGGAAGCTGTCGGCATCCTCGGGTAGGGCGTCGAGGGCGTCGAGGGCGGCCGAGCGCACCGTCCGGCAATAAGCCCGCGCGCGATCCGGTGACAGCAGCGGCAGCTCGACGCGGCTCGCGCGGGAGTGCACGAAGGCGTCGTACAGGCCTTCGACGGCAGGCGGCAACATGCCCGGCCGACCGGGGTCGCCGGCCCGCAGCAGCCAGAACTCCTCTTGCTGACCGATGTGCGCGAGGTCCCACACCAGCGGGCTCATCAGGGGGTCGTACTGCCGGTACAGTTCGGCGTCGTCGAACTCGACCAGCCGCAACGTTCGCGTCCGCGCCCGCGCCAGATCGTCGGCGAGACCCGCCCGGCATTCATCCGCGGACGTCACAGCCCCCCTTGGGCCAGGCGCGCCACGGTGGGCGCGATGCCGTGCTGGATCACCTGATCGGAGAAGTCGTCGCCGGGACATCGGCACCGTTCGACGGCGTCGACCAGCCGCTGCATCGACTCGCCGAGCTCGGGCGGCGCCAGCTCGGCGGCGATCGCCACGCACTGGTTGGCCGCGGCGTACAGCCGCCGGTCCCGCAGGCCCACCCGGGCCGCGGTGTCCCATGCGGTGGCCACGGGTTCGACTGCCTCGGCCGCTGTCTCGGCCGCGACGGGGTCGTCGAGCAGGGCCGTCAGCGTGAACACCACGGCCGGCCAGAACTCGTCCGGCACGCTGTCGAGATAGCGGATCTCCAGCCACTGCCTTGGGCGCACCGGCGGGAACAGGGTGGTCAGGTGGTATTCCAGGTCGGCGACGGTGGGACGGCGATCGCCGAGCAACACCCGGCCGTCCACCCAGTCGGCGAAGGGCACCCAGTGCGTGACCGCGGCGGCGTCCGGGGCGTGTACCAGCATCACCGGCGCCTTGAGCGCGTAGCGCGCCCAGTCGGTGCCGGGGTCGTCGCCGCTGGCGCCCAGGACCGGCCCGCATCGTGCCGCGTCCATCTGGCCCCACACCCACTGCCGGGTGGAGGCCCACCCGGTGAACTCGCCGCGCAGCATCGGGGAGTTCGCGGCGATCGCGATCATGGTGGGTCCCAGCGCGTGCGCCAGCCGCACGCGCGCCGCCCAGCCGGCCCGCGGCCCCGCGTCGAGGTTGACCTGGATGGACGCTGTGGACGTCATCATCGCCGAGCCCGCGTCGCCCGAGCGGCTGGACGCGAAGAACTGCTCCATGGCGCGGTAACGCGCGCCCGGGTTGATTCGCTTGGGTGGCCGCAGCGGGTCCGCGCCGAGGAATACCAGACCCAGGCCGGCGTCGGCGAACGCCGACCGCAGCGCGGCCTGATCGCGCCGCATCGCGTCGATGGCGCTGACCACGCCGTCAGCCGGCGGGCCGGACAGCTCCACCGCACCGCCGGGCTCCACCGTGACCCGGCTGCCGCCCGGCAACTCGGGCAGGCGCCCCAACACCTCGCCGATCTCGTCCCAGCCGGGCCTGCGATGCGGGTCCGCCGGGTCGTGGCAGTGGCCCTCCATCTCGAGACCAACGCGGCCCAGCGGGGCGTCCACCAAGCAGCCGTCGGCGATGTAACGCGCGGCGGCTTGGGAATCGGCCATCTCCGCACCGGCCAGCTCGGAGCCGGCGGTAGTGATGGCGGCGAACGTCATATCACTATCCCTTCGGGCCTGAGCAAGCCTGAACACGCGTCTGCGAACCTGTCCCCGTACCCGACTAAGGGAACGGTGACCGCCACTTCTTCATCTAGCAGATGGCCCCGACATATTCCCGTTCGCGCTACTTTTCAAGCCTGCCCGACCCGGCGCCGACGCCCCGCTCATTGACCCAGCGCGTTCTGCATCGCGCCGGCCAGCACGTTGACCGCCGGCCCGGCGTTGCCAGACTGGCAGACCTTGGCCTGCAGTAACACGTTTTCGCGCAGCCTGGTTTGATTGAAGCAGCGCCGATCGGTACCGGCTTCTTGTTTGGTCCAGCTCGCGTCGGCCGCGCCCGGCGGCCCGCCGTCGAACGACCAGACCTGCGTGGCCCCGTTGTCCAGATGCATCGCGGTGGTCTGGCCCGAGCAGCCCACCGTCCGGTCCACCAGGCGATGGAAAGCGCGGTCGGCGGCATCGTTGGTGGCGAACACCCCGACGGCCTGTTTGACGAAGTGGGTCTGGTCGTTGGCCGCCGTCTGCGTGACGGCACCGTTGAACGACGCGAGGTCGGGGTCGTCGTACACCTCGGGCAGCCCGATGTCGGCCCAGTTGTTGCACACGGGGATGTCGACCCAATCCCCCTGGACCGGTCGGGTGAAGACCGACTCCCAGGCCATGGGTCCGCCGACGATGTTGCCGACCGAGCCCTTACCCAGGACGGCGTAGTTCACCACTCCCGGTTCCGACGGGTGGGCGGTCGCAACGGGAAGCGCGACCGCGCACTCGATGGCCAGGCCGATGGCGATCGCGGCGCCGCGAACCCGCATGGTCATTCCAGCGATCATGCCAGGACGCCGGGGTGTTGGTCAGCCCCCGTTGCCGCGCACTCCCTCTTCGACCTTCTTGCCGAGGTCGGGGTCGACGTTGCGCCAGTACTCGAACACCCGTGACAGCACCGGCTCCTTGACACCCTTGGAGACGTGACCGATGATGTTGTGCGCCAACCGATCTCGGGCCGCATCGTCGAGGACGTCGCGGACCATGGTGCCGGCCTGCCCCCAGTCGTCGTCCTCGGGGTGCAGCGTGTACGCGGCGCGGACCATGTCGCCGTCCGCATGCCAGCGCACCTCGGCGGCGCGCGCCGGGTCGGCGTGCGGGCCACCGTACGAGTTGGGCGCGTACACGGGGTCGGACACGTTCTTGATCCGCATCGCGCCGTCCTTCGAGTAGCTGTTCACCTCGACCTTCGGCGTGTTCACGGGAATCTGCCGGTAGTTGGTCCCCAGGCGGGCGCGATGCGCGTCGGAGTAGGAGAACCCGCGGGCCTGCAGCATCTTGTCCGGGCTCAGCCCGGTGCCCGGCACGGTGTTGTTCGGTTCGAAGGCCGCCTGCTCGATCTCGGTGTGGTAATCGGTGACGTTGCGGTTCAGCGTCATCTTGCCGACGTCGACCAACGGGTAGTCGCCGTGCGGCCAGACCTTGGTCAGGTCGAACGGGTTGAACCGATAATTCCTGGCTTCCTCGTACGGCATGATCTGCATCTTCAGGGTCCAGCTGGGATGGTTCCCGCCCTCGATTGCCTCGTAAAGGTCGCGCTGGTGGTAGTCGCCGTCCTCGCCTGCCAGCCGGTCCGCGTCCTCCTGGGGCAGGAAGTCGATGCCCTGGTCGGTGATGAAATGGTATTTGACCCAGAAGATTTCACCGCCGGCGTTGATCCAGCTGTACGTGTGGCTGCTGTAGCCGTTCATCTGCCGCCACGACTTGGGGATGCCGCGGTCGCCCATCAGCCAGGTCACCTGGTGCGCGGACTCCGGTGAGAGCGTCCAGAAGTCCCACTGCATGTTGTGGTCGCGCAAATTCGTTGCCTGCATGCGTTTTTGCGACCGGATGAAGTGCTGGAACTTCAACGGGTCGCGCATGAAGAAGACCGGGGTGTTGTTGCCGACCAGGTCGAAATTGCCTTCGCTGGTGTAGAACTTCAGCGCGAAGCCGCGCGGGTCCCGCCAGGTGTCCGGGCTGCCGCGCTCACCGGCGACGGTGGAGAACCGGGCCAGCATCTCGGTCTTGGTGCCCGGCTGGAAGACCGCGGCCCTCGTGTATTTACTGACGTCGTTGGTGACCTCGAAGGTGCCGAAGGCTCCGCCGCCCTTCGCGTGCGGCTGCCGCTCCGGGATGCGTTCCCGGTTGAATTGGGCCATCTGCTCGATCAGGTAATGGTCCTGCAGCAGGATCGGGCCGTCGGGACCGATCGTCAACGACTGGTCGTCGCTGGGCGCAGCGATGCCGGCGTCATTGGTGGTGAAACGCTCCGTCATGTCGCTATCTCCTCTTTGCTGGGCTGCCCTTGGATATTGGCGACGAATACCCCTGCGCGCCAATAACTATGCGCTTTCTCTGGACCGCATCAAGATCGCACCGGTAGTTACGGGCGTGGTGCCGGCGGGGCGGGGGTCGGGCTGACAGCACTCGCCGGCGGCTGGCCGGGGCCGCTTAGGCCGGGTCCGCCGGGTCCACCCGGGCCGGCGGGCGGCATGGGCACGATCAGCCCCGGCCCGCCGTAGCCCCACTGGCCGCTCGGACCGGGGCCCCACGGCCCGTTGCCCGGTCCGGGGCCGCCGCCCGGTCTGAACATCGGGCCGTGGTGATGGTGGCAGTGGTGGTAGTAGCCGTACACGAACGCGCCGACGAAGAAGACAGTCGAGATGATGAAGACGACGCCGGCCACGATGACCACCCACGCCGCGGCCGTGTAGAGCGCCGGCGGCTTCACGCGCTCCGCGGGTGGAGGCGCGGGTGCGGTGGTGGCGGCGGGAGTCGGCGGTGGCGTCGGTCCGGGTGTCTCGGTCATGCCTTCCAATATGCCCAGGCCCTCACGCGCTTAACAGGTCCGCCGCGGAAAACTTGCTGTGAATCGACACGCGGCGGCCGGTCGCCGGTAGCGAGACGACGCGCAGCCCGGCGCTCTCGCGAGCACCGGGCTGCTGGTTGTTCAGTGAGGTTGGGCTACGGCGTGCGGGACGGGGCGACCGACGTCGGGATCTGGCTCGGGCCGGGGGCGCCGGGCGTCGCCGCCCCGGGTCCGCCCTGCTGGATGCCGGCCGGTCCACCCTGCTGGGCACCCGGACCGCCCGGGCCGCCCATGCGGTGGGGGTGCATGAACGCCGCGTGGTGCTTGTTGTGGTGATGGCCGTGGTGGCCGCCGCGGTGGCCGAGGATGAAGCCGGTGAAGAAGATGACCGCGACGATGAACACGATCCCGGCGACGATGGCGACCCAGGCGGCGAGGTGGAAGACGCGTGCCGCCCGGTAGGGGGCTGTCGCTGCCGCGGCGGCCGCCGGGGCAGTTGCGGTCGACGACCGCGTGGTGGGGGTTTCAGATGTTTCACTCATGAGACAAATGATGAAGCCGTTAACAATAGTTGCGGCTATGCGTCACTTATGTAGCAGCTATGAGTGGGTCGGGCCTTAGCCGGGGTCGGGTTTGGGTGGGTTGGTGGCGAACTGAACCGCAGGCCACCGCCATGTCATCCCGGGAGTAATGCACGGTCGGCCAGCGCACCGATTACAGGTGCTAATACCCGAGCGTACTGAGGCGCCACATGAAATTCATTGTGGTACACGAGCGTATTGCCCACGATGGGCGGGCAGCGGTCGACGGCGCAGAACAGATCAATGAGGTCGGCGTATCGGCCCCCGACAGCATGGGTTGCTGCGCTCTCAGACGCGATGCCGGCTTCGTTAACCGCCTTCGCCCGGCGCAACGAGCAAGCCATCGCGTCATCGAGGTGGACAGACAGGCAATCGGGCACCATAGAATGCAAATCCGGAATTGGGCCGAGCACCAACACGTTGGCTCCGATGCCTCGCAACTCCTGCACAAGGCGGGTCAGGCTGTCGATCCACGCCTGGGCGTAAGCCGGAAAACCTGTCGCGAATTCGGGACCCACGCGTAGCATCCCCAAGGCGATCAGCCGCGGATGCTCATTCCTTAGACGCGCCATGATGTCACCGCGCCAGTGCTCGCACTCGGTGTACTTCCGGTGAAAAATGTTGATAGGCAAGTCGAGCATCGGGCAGGAGGCTTTGCTCAGGACCTCAAGCCGCCAGTGTCTCTGGCTCGCGACTTCTTGGAATGCCGGAGCCCACATTCCCGCGTTGGAGTCACCGACCAAGGCGACAGTGGTCGCTGAGGAGGTGTCCCCGGTCGCGCATTCGGGTTGAGCAACTTCCAAAAGGTTGAGCACACAACCCTTCAAGTCGGTGGTCGCCGGTTTGCCATACACCGCGTCAGAAAGCGGCGGATCTAGGTTCGACGGCACGGATTTCAGATCGACGGATGCTGCAACCGCAGCTCGCACTTGGGCGAATGTGTGTTCAACCGCCGCGTCGAACAAATCGACGTTTGAACCCGTGGGCGGAGAGCCCGCGGTGACCGTCAGCGTCGGGGCCGCCGGGCCCCGGCCGACCGGAGTAGGCACCAAGAACTGCAGCACCAAGCCAACGCAAACCGCAAGCACAGTAGCCGCACCGCCGACTGCAAGGCTCCGGGCGGCCGACAGGCGCACCCAATCGGCGTAGCGCAAAGGGTTCTCGATGAGGCGCAACGTCAGCACAGCCAGAGCGAAGGAGACGAGGAGCGCTGCCAGGCCATCCACGGGGCCCAGCGGGTGACCCAACAGAGGCGTTGCGAGCAACAGCACGGGCCAGTGCCACAGGTACCACGAGTACGACACCCGGCCGACCGCCCGCATCGGCGACAATGCCAGGAGGCGGCCACATCCCAGTGAGGGCGCGGCACAGCCCGCACCGATCACGAGCACCGTCCCAAAGACCGGCAGGAGCGCGGCGGTACCCGGATAGGGCGTGCTGCCGTTCAGCTTGCTGCACGCCAACATGATCAGGGCCAGACCGATCCATCCCGCGATTGCGGCCGGGATTGCCGCTAGTCGGCGCCACGCGGCTGTCGTCAGAGCCACCAGGCCGCCTGCAGCCAATTCCCACGCTCGGGTGTGTAGCGAGAAGAACGCTACGGAAGGGGTAGCGGTAGTCGCCGCCAGCGAGAACGCAAAAGACACGGCACCCACAAACGCAAGCGCGAACACATAGGGAATTACTGACGACATGTGAGCTGCCAGCCGGGGGCGCCGACCTATGCGTCGAATTAACCACGCCGTACCGATTATCAGGGCCGGCCATACGAGGTAGAACTGCTCCTCCACGCCTAAAGACCAGTAGTGCTGGAATGGCGATGCTGGCCTGTTGCCAATTTGGAAGTAATCGACGCCTTGCTGAGCGAATCGGTAGTTGCTCACGTAGAGCGCGCTGGCGATGCCGTCCCCGATAACCGACTTCGCCTCAAACGGAGGCAGCAGTAGAGCCGAGCCAATCGCGGTAACGACGCCAACCGTGGCTGACGCCGGCAGGAGTCTGCGGGCCCGCGCACCGTAGAAACGGCCCAGCCGGACGGTCCCTGCACGGTCCACTTCGCGCCAAAGCAGCCCCGTGATCAAGAAGCCTGAGATGACGAAAAACACGTCCACACCGACGAACCCGCCACCCAACCCGGGCAGGTTGCAATGGAAAAGGACGACGGCCAAGACCGCGACGGCACGCAAGCCCTCGATGTCGTCGCGAAATCCCTTTTTTGCGCGCCGATCCCCTGTGGCGTCGGCAGCATTCTTCGCCGGTTCGACTGGGGTTTGCGCGGCAGCGGCCGGCGGCGGGAATGGATCGCGGGTGTCGTCTCTTGAGGTCATTGTCACCCTTCTTAGTCGTTTGCGTATTGTGCCCCAAGGCGAAGACGGCCGCCCTGATATCGCCACTCCGACTTGGGTGGAGCTCTGACGACCGTGGGGCGATGGTCATAGCGCACAGTGCCGAACGAAGCCTGCCCCTCATTGCGACCTCCGGCGGACGGACACCGCAAATCGGCACTCAGCTGGCGTCAGGCTTGAGTGGGTTGACCGCGAACTGAATCACCCGGTAAGGCGCGGCCACACGCGCGCGAGTGTCCCACTGGCTCACGAAGATTCGCAGCTCGTCGAGTGTGGAACCGGGCGAGATGTAACCGCCGTACGGTTGCGCGAGCCGGTTGTCATACGGGGGCGGCAGGCTCTCCGCCGGATCGGGCCACTCGTCGTGCTGCACCACCGTGGTGACCGGCGCGTCGCCCAGGGCGGTCGGGTCGTCGGCGACGCGGACCTCCATGTTGCCCGTGACGGCGTTGAAGTAGGACAGCACCGCCTTTCCGTCGATTTGCCGGACGCACAACTCGCCCACCGCTTCCGGCCACAGCGGCGTGGGCGGCTTGCCCCAGCCGCCGCCCGGCCCGGCCGCCCACCCCTGCCACCGGGACCGGTCGGTGAACGATTGCGGGGTGGCCCGGTAGAGCACGACGGGGTTCCGGCGGGTGAAGCTGTCGGCCACGATGTACACCCAGCCGGTCGGCGAGTCCGCGGTGGGAATGGGGTCGTAGTAGCCGCTGATCTGCGTCTGCGAGCCGCCCTGGTAGGACGCGGGCCGGCGCGACCCGGGGATGGTCTGCCACCCGGCCCGCGCGGGCTCGGCCGTCACGAGCCGGGAGCTTTGCGGTTCCAGGTTTTTCGTCGTCGTCACCATCACGTAGTTGCGCCGGTTGATCTGCACCACCCCGGCCGGCAGCTGCGAGGCACCCGGCGGGGTCGGATCGGCCAGCAGCGGTTTGCTGACGCCGGTGACGCCGGTGTAGCGCACGCCGGCCGGATCGTCGACCGAGGCGGTGTCCACATGCAGCGCCACCGGCGCGTACCAACCACCGAACCCGACGCCCTGGCCGGCGAAGCTGTCGCCGCAGACCTGCAACAGTTCGGCGGGGAACTCCACGAACTCACAGAGGTCGGTCGCGCCGATGCCGTAGTCCCCGGTGGGCGTGCCGGTGCCGGCGGTCGGGCCGATCCGCACCACCTGGCCGGGCGCCAGCGGCTGCACGATGGGCTCGGGCGCGGGCGCCGGCGGATCGGCGTGGGCGAGCCAAACTCCTTGCGGGGCAATCAAAGCCAATGCAAGCGAGCACCGCGCGATCAGTCGGGTATGGGCGGTGCTCACCCGCTTCTCACAACTGGGCGGCCAGCAACTCGGCGATCTGGATGGTGTTCAGCGCCGCCCCCTTGCGCAGGTTGTCCCCCGACACGAACAGGGCCAGGCCGCGCCCGTCGGGCACGCCGGGGTCGTGCCGGATGCGGCCGACCAACGACTCGTCGACGCCCGCGGCCGCCAACGGCGTCGGCACGTCGACCACCTTCACCCCGGGCGCGCCGTCGAGCAGCTGCCGGGCCCGCTCGGGCGACAGCGGCCGGGCGAATTCGGCGTTGATCGACAGCGAGTGCCCGGTGAAAACCGGTACCCGCACGCAGGTTCCGCTCACCGCCAGCTCCGGGATGCCGAGGATCTTGCGGCTCTCGTGCCGCAGCTTCTGGTCCTCGTCGGTCTCGCCGGAGCCGTCATCGACCAGCGAGCCGGCCAGCGGCACGACGTTGAACGCGATCGGCGCGACGTAGGTCTTGGGCGCGGGGAACTCGATCGCTGCCCCGTCGTGCACGAGCTGCTCGGCGCCGTCGATGACCGCGCGGGCCTGCGTGGCCAGCTCCTCCACCCCGGCCAGCCCGCTGCCGGACACCGCCTGGTAGCTCGACACCACCAGGCGCACCAGCTGGGCTTCGTCGTGCAGCACCTTGAGCACCGGCATCGCGGCCATCGTGGTGCAGTTCGGGTTGGCGATGATGCCCTTGGGTCGACGGTGGGCGTCCCTGTCGAAGTTGACCTCCGACACAACCAGCGGCACGTCGGGGTCCTTGCGCCAGGCCGACGAGTTGTCGATCACGGTCACCCCGGCCGCGGCGAAGCGCGGCGCCTGCACCAGCGACATCGTCTTGCCGGCGGAGAACAGCGCGATGTCCAGGCCGCTCGGGTCCGCGGTCGCGGCGTCCTCGACCTCGATCTCCTGGCCGCGGAATTCCAGCTTGCGGCCCTGCGAGCGGGCCGAGGCGAAGAACCGCACCGACGTCGCGGGGAAGTCCCGCTCGTCGAGCAACCTGCGCATCACCTGGCCGACCTGGCCGGTGGCGCCCACAACGCCTATTGACACGCTATTCGCGCCCATATCTACCTGCCCGTCCCCGCATACACCGTCGCCTTCTCGTCCCCGCCAAGCCCGAACGCCTCATGCAACGCAACGACGGCCTTGTCTAGTTCGGTGTCGCGGCACAGGACCGAGATGCGGATCTCCGAGGTGGAGATCAGTTCGATGTTGACGCCGACGGCGGCCAGGGCCTCACAGAAGGTCGCGGTGACGCCGGGGTGGCTGCGCATGCCCGCGCCGATCAGCGACACCTTGCCGATGTGGTCGTCGTAGAGCAGCTGGGTGAAGCCGATCTCGTCCTTGAGCGCGTCCAGCTTGGCCACCGCCGTGGGCCCGCTGTCGCGCGAGCAGGTGAAGGTGATGTCGGTCTTGCCGTCCTCCACCTTGGAGACGTTCTGCAGCACCATGTCGATGTTCACGTCGGCGTCGGCGACCGCCCGGAAGACCCGAGCCGCGTAGCCGGGGATGTCGGGGATGCCGACGACGGTCACCTTGGCCTCGCTGCGGTCGTGCGCGACTCCGGTCAGGATTGGGTCTTCCATGGCTATGTCCTTGATCGATCCGACGACGACGGTGCCGGGCTTGTCCGAGTAGGACGAGCGGACGTGCACCGGAATGTTGTAGCGGCGGGCGTATTCCACGCAGCGCAGCATCAGCACCTTCGCGCCGCAGGCCGCCATCTCGAGCATCTCCTCGAAGGTCACCTTGTCCAGCCGGCGCGCGTTGTGCACGATCCGCGGGTCCGCGGTGAAGATGCCGTCGACGTCGGTGTAGATCTCGCAGACGTCGGCGTGCAGGGCCGCGGCCAGGGCCACCGCCGTGGTGTCCGAACCGCCGCGCCCCAGTGTGGTGACGTCCCGGGTGTCCTGGCTGACGCCCTGGAAGCCGGCGACCAGCACGATGCGGCCCTCGTCGAGCGCGGCCTGCAGCCGCCCGGGGGTGACCTCGATGATCTTCGCGTTGCCGTGGGTGCCGGTGGTGATGACCCCGGCCTGCGAGCCGGTGAACGAGCGCGCCTCCGCGCCCAGCGATTCGATCGCCATGGCCACCAGCGCGTTGGAGATGCGTTCGCCGGCGGTCAGCAGCATGTCGAGTTCCCGCGGCGGCGGGGCCGGGCAGACCTGCTGGGCCAGATCCATCAGGTCGTCGGTGGTGTCGCCCATGGCGGAGACCACGACGACGACGTCGTTCCCCTGCTTCTTGGTCGCGACGATGCGTTCGGCGACACGGCGGATCCGATCGGCGTCGGCCACCGATGATCCGCCGTACTTTTGCACGACCAGCGCCACGTTATGTTTCCCGCAATCTTCCCGCCCTTGGGCACGATTTAAGTCCACAACAGAATACGTGGCTGCACATAACGGTTTACGCCCCGATGCCGACCACCGCAGCCTGCGGTTTTGGCATGATTTTCGACGATTTTCCTCCCGGGCGCCAATCGCGGTAGAGTGCAGGGCGTGCAGCGGGTGCTCCTCCTCGGACGCCGCGACGGGGTCTGATCCAGACCGGCTTCCCGTCGCGGGTGTTCGCGATGCGCCGGTCTGAGGTTCCTTCTGACACCCCCGGAGCAACTACCGTGACTTCCAATCCCGACGCCTATACGTCAGCCCGATCGATCGTCAAACCCGCGGGCCCGCCGGGCCCCGGACAGCCCGCCTGGAATCCGCAGCGTGGTTCGGCGATGCCGGTCAACCGGTACCGATCCTTCGCCGAGGAAGTCGAGCCCATCCGCCTGGCCGACCGCACCTGGCCCGACCGCGTCATCGACCGCGCCCCGCTGTGGTGCGCGGTGGACCTACGCGACGGCAACCAGGCGCTGATCGACCCGATGAGCCCGACCCGCAAGCGCCGCATGTTCGATCTGCTGGTTCGCATGGGATACAAGGAGATCGAGGTCGGCTTCCCGTCGGCCAGCCAAACCGATTTCGACTTCGTCCGCGAGATCATCACCGACGGCGCCATCCCGGACGACGTCACCATCCAGGTGCTGACGCAGTGCCGTCCCGAGCTCATCGAGCGCACGTTCCTGGCGTGCGAGGGCGCGTCGCGGGTCATCGTGCACTTCTACAATTCGACGTCGATCCTGCAGCGCCGCGTGGTTTTTCGCGCCGACCGGGCCGCGGTGCAGGCGATCGCGACCGACGGCGCCCGCAAGTGCGTCGAGGAGGCCGCCAAATACCCTGGCACGCAATGGCGTTTCGAATATTCACCGGAGTCCTACACCGGAACCGAGCTCGAATACGCCAGGCAGGTGTGTGACGCCGTCGGCGAGATCATCGCGCCGACACCGGAGAACCCCATCATCTTCAACCTGCCCGCCACGGTCGAGATGGCCACTCCCAACGTCTACGCCGACTCGATCGAGTGGATGAGCCGCAACCTGGCCAATCGGGAATCCGTCATCCTGAGCCTGCACCCGCATAATGACCGCGGGACGGCTGTCGCCGCAGCGGAATTGGGCTTCGCGGCGGGCGCCGACCGGATCGAGGGCTGCCTATTCGGCAACGGCGAACGCACCGGCAACGTGTGCCTGGTGACGCTGGGGCTCAACCTGTTCTCCCGCGGCGTCGACCCCCAGATCGACTTCTCCAACATCGACGAGATCCGCCGCACGGTCGAATACTGCAACCAGCTTCCCGTCCACGAGCGTCACCCCTACGGCGGGGACCTGGTCTACACCGCGTTCTCCGGCAGCCATCAGGACGCGATCAACAAGGGCCTGGACCAGATGAAGGTCGACGCCGACGCCGCGGACACCGACGTCGAGGACATGCTCTGGCAGGTCCCGTATCTGCCGATCGACCCCAAGGACGTCGGGCGCACCTACGAGGCGGTGATCCGGGTCAACTCGCAGTCCGGCAAGGGCGGTGTGGCCTACATCATGAAGTCCGACCACGGCCTGGCCCTGCCGCGCCGGCTGCAGATCGAGTTCTCCCAGGCAATCCAGAAGATCACCGAGGGCGAGGGCGGGGAGGTCTCCCCGAAGGAGATGTGGGACGTGTTCTCCGAGGAGTACCTCGCCCCGGTGTGGCCGCTGGAGCGGATGAAACAGCGGGTCGAGGCGTCGGAGGAAGACAGCGGCACCACCACGGTCGCCGCGACCGTCAAGGTCAACGGGGTGGAGACCGAGATCAGCGGCGTGGGCAACGGCCCGCTCGCGGCCTTCGTCCACGCGCTCGGCGGTGTCGGCTTCGACGTCGCGGTCCTCGATTACTCCGAGCACGCGATGAGCGCGGGCGACGACGCGCAGGCCGCTGCCTACGTGGAGGCGTCGGTGAACGGCCGCTCCGTCTGGGGCGTCGGCATCGCGCCGTCGATCACCACCGCGTCGCTGCGCGCCGTCGTGTCGGCGGTCAACCGCGCGTCCCGGAAGTAACGCTCGGCGTCGAGGCCGCGGCGACGGAGCTGGGCTCGTCCCGGTTCAACTCGCACGCTCGTCGCGTCGATCACCGTCGCGGGCCCACCGGCGAACGATGCTTCGCGGCGGCTTGGGAAAATACGGCACGAGGTGCCGCGTCCGTTCCGTGTCCTCGGTGAGATCGTGCAGCCGGGCGGTCAGCAAGTCCTTCATCAACAAGTGGCCCTGATCGGAACCGTCCGGCGATACCACCCGCAGCGGGCGGCCATCCGATTCCGCGAAGACATTCGCGGCATGCCGCAGCGTGGCCTTGCTGCCCACCGTGCCACCCGCCGGGGCGGGTGGCGGCCCGGAGCGCATCACTTCGGCGACCAGGAACGCCTCCAGCGGGTCGGTCGTGTAATCACGCGTCAGATGCATTCCGCTGCGTGCAATCTTCTCGGTGAGCACCGAGCGGGCGAGTAGCAACGCGGATATCGCGTAGGCAGTGATCGTGGCGATGACCACCGGCAGCATCGCCGGCCAGGCGCGAGTGAGTTCGAGGGTGAACATGATGGCCGCCAGGGGAGCCCGCATGATGCCGCAAACGACGGCGGCCAGGCCCAGCATCGCCCAGAATCCCGGATACACGTGCGGAAACCAGTGCCCGACGAAGGCTCCGAGCGCGCTGCCGATCATGAACACGGGGGCGAATACACCGCCCGATGTTCCCGAACCCAGCGACAGCGCCCAGATCGCGGTTTTCACCACGAGGATGCCCACGATCAGCGACAGCCCGGCGCGCCCGGTGAGAAGTGCGTCGATCACGTTGTAACCGACGCCGAGAGCGCGCGGTTCAATCAGTCCGCCCGCGCCGATGATCAGGCCGCCGATCGCCGGCCACCACATCCAGTGAATGGGCAGGCGCGGGAAGGCGTTCTCGGCCCAGTAGACCAGGTGCGTCACCGAGATAGCGAGTGCAGCGCCGGCCAGTCCGACGCATACCGCCAAAGCGTCGATGGACCAATGGATTTCAGCTACATGCGCCTCGACCGGGAATACCGGCGCGGTGCCCAGGATGAACAAGCGCACCACGGTGGCCATCGCTACCGCGCTCGCGACGGGGACCATGCTCCGCGGCCGCCATTCGAAGAGCAGCAATTCGACGGCCAGCAGGATGGATGCCAGTGGTGCGTTGAAGGTGGCCGCGATGCCCCCGGCGGCGCCGGAGGCCAGCAGGATCTTTCGCTCGTCTGCGGTCAGATGCAGGAATTGAGCGACAACGGAACCCATGGCCCCGCCGGTCATCACGATCGGCCCCTCCGCGCCGAACGGGCCGCCGGTACCGATGCTGACGGCCGCCGAGATCGGCTTGAGCACAGCAACTTTGGGCTCGACGCGGCTGCTGCCGGTGAGAATCACTTCGATGGTCTCAGGCATGCCGTGACCACGTACCTGATCGGATCCGTACCGCGCCATCAGGCCGATGACCAAACCGCCGGCTATCGGCGCACCCAGAATCAGCCACCACGGATGGTGGTTTGCCGCCGGCGACACCAGAGCATCCGAAATACGTTGATAAAAAACAAGATTAGTGACCAAACCGATGAGCTTCAACAGACACCAGGCCACCAGTGCTGACAGGGCGCCGATGACTATCGCGATGCCCGTGATTGGAATTAACCGCCGATCGACGTTGAAGTCGGCTAACCGTCCACTCACTACAAAGAATTCCTCACCGATCCGATCGATGCATCAACTCTCGACCGATTCCCCAGAACGCAACTCGCAGGACACGATTCGCGTCCTGCGGTGATCCGCTGAATCGTAACAACTCCGCGCGCCGTCGGCGCGCTCAACGGCCAAGGCATTGCTGGGAGTTAGGGCTGAATTCGCTGGCGTCCGCCTGTTAAGCGTCCCGTCAGCGCAGCAGGTCGAGCGTCAGAACAATGCGAGCTGCTCGTCGACCGTGGTGGTGTCGGTGAACTCCTCCATGCTGGTGCCGCCCACGACCGCGCGGATGGAGTCCAGGAACTGCGCGTCGGAGACCACCGGCACCCCGAGCTGCTTGGCCAGGTAGCCCTTGCCCTGATCCGGGGCGGGGTCATTGCAGACCACCAGCGAAGTCTCGCCGTCGACGGCGTCGGTATAGGCCAGCCCGGCGTGCAGGATGCGTTCGACCAGTTCCTCGTGGGTGCGGCCGACCTCGGCCGCCAGGGCCACCCGCATGCCCTGCACCAGCGGCCGCCCGGACACGTACAGCCCGGGATTGAGATACGGGCAGGGCATCCGCGAGGCCAGCACCTTCAACGGGCGCAGCTCGTCGTGGGTGACGCGGCCGTTCGGCCACCGTCGCCGGGTCACCGGATGCACCGGCAGCCAGATGTCGCGCTCGCGCGCACGCCTGAGCGCCGACGCCAGCACACCGGTCAGGACCAGCGCGTCGTCGAAGGCGTCGTGCGGCCGTTCCTGGGTGACGCCCCAGTGCGCCGCGAGGGTCTCCAAGCGCAGGTTGTCGATGCCGAGGTCCAACCGCCGGGCCAGCTCGACGGTGCACATGACGGAGTCGATCGGCAGTTCGGTCTCGGCGAGCTCGGCTTCCGCGGCCAGGAACGCGTAGTCGAACGCGACGTTGTGGGCCACCAGCGTGCGACCGTCCAGCACCTTGACCACGTCGTCGACGACGTCGGCGAACTGCGGCTGGTCTTCCAGCATGGCCGCCGTCAGGCCGTGCACGTGGGTTGGCCCGGGGTCCACGCCAGGGTTGAGCAGGCTGACGACGGATTGCTCCACGCGACCGTCGGCGTCGAGGCCCAGCACCGCCAGGCTGATGACCCGCGCCTGACCGGGCCGAAAACCCGACGTCTCGACGTCGATGACGGCCCAACCCCCGTCCGGCTCGCCGGCCGGCCGCCCCCAGGACACCCGGTTCATGTCGACAGGATGGCACGTCGGACCGACATCACCGGGTCGCTTCGCTGCCGTGTCGGTCGCTGAATTCGGTAAGGGCGACCCGCAGCACCCGGCGCTCTGCACCGCGCTTGCGATCGCCCTTATTCGGTGAGGGCGACCCGCAGCCCCCGGCGCTCTGCACCGCGCTTGCGATCGCCCTTAAACTGCCCGGGTGGTTACCACCCGTGCACGCCTGGCCCTCGCCGCGGGAGCGAGCGCGCGCTGGGCCTCGCGGGTGACCGGACGCGGCGCGGGAGCGATGATCGGTGGCCTGATCGCGATGTCCCTGGACCGCTCGGTCCTGCGTCAGCTGGCGGCCGGGCGACGTACTGTCGTCGTCACCGGCACCAACGGCAAGTCGACCACCACCCGGATGACCGCCGCCGCGCTGGGCACGCTGGGTTCGGTGGCCACCAACGCCGAAGGCGCCAACATGGACGCCGGGCTGGTGGCCGCACTGGCGGCGAACCGCGAGGCGCCGCTGGCGGCCCTGGAAGTCGACGAGATGCACGTGCCGCACGTCTCCGATGCCGTCGAGCCCGCCGTAGTCGTGCTGCTCAACCTGTCGCGCGACCAGCTGGACCGGGTCGGCGAGATCAACGTCATCGAACGCACCCTGCGGGCCGGGTTGGCCCGGCATCCCAACGCGGTCGTCGTCGCCAACTGTGACGACGTGCTCATGACGTCGGCGGCCTACGACAGCCCGAACGTGGTGTGGGTGGCCGCGGGCGGCTCGTGGGCCAACGACTCGGTCAGCTGCCCGCGCAGCGGCGAGGTGATCGTCCGCGACAAGGGGCATTGGTATTCCACCGGCGTCGACTTCAAGCGGCCCAGCCCGCAGTGGTGGTTCGACGACCACACCCTCTACGGGCCCGACGGGCTGGCCCTGCCGATGCGGTTGGCGCTGCCGGGCGCGGTGAATCGCGGAAACGCCGCCCAGGCCGTCGCCGCCGCCGTCGCGCTGGGCGCGGAACCCGCGAAGGCGGTGGCGGCCGTGTCGGGCGTCGACGAGGTCGCCGGGCGCTACCGGACCGTCCGCGTCGGCGACCACGAGGCGCGGATCCTGCTGGCCAAGAACCCGGCCGGCTGGCAGGAGGCGCTGTCGATGGTGGACAAGCAGGCGGCCGGGGTCGTCATCTCGGTCAACGGGCAGGTGCCCGATGGCGAAGACCTGTCCTGGCTGTGGGACGTCCGCTTCGAGCACTTCGAGCACACCGCCGTCGTGGCCGCCGGGGAGCGGGGCACCGACCTCGCGGTGCGCCTCGGCTACGCGGGCGTCGACCACACCCTGGTGCACGACACCGTGGCGGCCATCGCGTCCTGCCCGCCGGGGCGGGTCGAGGTCGTCGCGAACTACACCGCCTTCCTCCAGCTGCAACGTGCGTTGGCGCGCCATGGCTGATTCGACCGTGCGGATCGGGCTGGTGCTGCCCGACGTGATGGGCACCTACGGCGACGGCGGCAACGCGCTGGTGCTGCGCCAGCGCCTGCGGTTGCGGGGCATCGCCGCGGAGATCGTCGAGATCACGCTGGCCGACCCGGTGCCGGACTCACTGGACCTCTACACGCTGGGCGGGGCGGAGGACTACGCGCAGCGGTTGGCCACCAAGCACCTGATCAAGCATCCCGGGTTGCAGCGCGCCGCGGAGCGCGGCGCGCCCGTGCTGGCGATCTGCGCCGCCGTGCAGGTGCTCGGCCAGTGGTACGAGACGTCGGCGGGGGAACGGGTCGACGGCGTGGGGATGCTCGACGCGACCACCTCGCCGCAGCAGGCCCGCACCATCGGCGAATTGATCAGCAAGCCGCTGTTGCCCGGGCTGACCCAGCGGCTCACCGGTTTCGAGAACCACCGGGGCGGCACCGTTCTGGGCCCCGCCGCATCGCCGCTGGGCGCGGTGGCCAAGGGCGCGGGCAATCGGGCGGGCGACGGCTTCGACGGAGCGGTGCAGGGCAGCGTCGTGGCCACCTACATGCACGGCCCGTGCCTGGCCCGCAACCCCGAGCTAGCGGACCTGCTGTTGGGCAAGGTGGTGGGCGAGCTGGCGCCGCTGAAGCTGCCCGAGGTGGAGTTGTTGCGCCGGGAGCGGTTGGCGGTGCGCTGACATGCGGAATGACATCGCGAGAAGCGGGCGGCGGGGTTTGGCGAGCGGCAGTGCCCTGCTAGTCGCGGCCGCATTGATCACACCGGTGCCGGCGCACGCGACGCCCGAGGTGCCGAGCGGTCGATACACGGTGCTCTATACCGACAGTGACAAGACGACCACATGGCTTTTCGCCCCCTGCGGATCGGACTGCACGCTGGCGACCTCGCAGGACGGCGGGACGTTCGTCATCAGCTGGGAGTTCGACCTCGCGAACGGACGCTGGACCCACAGCGGCGCGACGCAGGCACCGTGCGCGAATGGAACAACGGTTCCGGCAACCGTCGACTACAGCTTCGACGCCGTGTCGCTTGCCGGTGAGGGCCGGACGACCACGTCAGACGGGTGTGGCGGTCCAGGCTCGACGGTCACCCGGCCGTTCCGATTGACCAAGACCTGAGCCGTCTCAGACCATCGCCCGGCGGCCGGCGAGCGCCCGGCCCAGCGTCAGTTCGTCGGCGAACTCCAGGTCCCCGCCCATCGGCAGCCCGGACGCGATCCGCGTCACGATCAGCCCCGGGATGTCGCGCAGCATCCGGACCAGGTAAGTGGCGGTGGCCTCGCCCTCGGTGTTCGGGTCGGTGGCGATGATCACCTCGCTGATGTCGACGTCGTCGACCCGCTCCCCGATCCGGCTCAGCAGTTCGCGGATCCGCAACTGCTCGGGCCCCACCCCGGACAACGGATCCAGCGCGCCGCCCAGCACGTGGTAGCGGCCGCGGAATTCGCGGGTGCGCTCGACGGCCTGCACATCCTTGGGTTCCTCGACGACGCACACCAGCGAGCCGTCCCGACGAGGGTCCGAACAGATTCGGCACCGCTCGTTGTCGGAGACGTTGCCGCACACCGCACAGAACCGCACGCCGTCGCGCACCTTGCCCAGCGCCGCGGTCAGCCGATCGATATCCGGCGGTTCGACCGACAGCAGGTGGAAGGCGATGCGCTGGGCGCTCTTGGGCCCGATGCCCGGCAGCTTGCCGAGCTCGTCGATCAAATCCTGGACCGGTCCTTCAAACATGTTCGACGATCTACAGCTCCGGCGCCTGCGCCGGCGGCTGTCCCGGCGGCGGCCCGCCGAAACCGCCGGCCAGCGCCCCCAGCCGCTCCTGCGCCATCCGGGTGACCTGCGTGGAGGCGTCGGCCATGGCGCCGACGATCAAGTCCTGCAGCGTCTCGACGTCGCCGGGGTCGACCACCTTGGGATCGATCTGCACCGCGACCACCTCGCCGCTGCCCTTCACCGTCACCCTGACCAAGCCACCGCCGGCCTGCCCGTGTATCTCGGCGTTGGCGAGCTGTTGCTGGGCCTCAATCAACTTCTGCTGCATCTGCTGCGCCTGGGCCAGCAGCGCCGACATGTCGCCTCCGGGTTGCATGACAGTCCCCTCGCATCTTGGTCTCGAGTTGGTTTCGCCTGCGTGTGTCCGGCGATTCGAAACACCCAGCGTAGACCGCGCGAAGCTACCTTTGCGCCGTGGACCTACGAGTGAGCAGGCGTGTCGGCATCAGGATGGTCATCGGTGCGCTGGTTGCCGCTTCGGCGGCGATCACCCCGACCGCGACCCCGGCCGCATGGGCGGTCCCGTCCAACATCGCCGGCATGGTTGTCTTCATCGACCCCGGCCACAACGGCTCCAACGACGCGTCCATCAGCCGTCAGGTCCCCACCGGTCGCGGCGGTACCAAGGACTGCCAGGCGAGCGGAACGTCGACCAACAGCGGTTATCAGGAGCACACCTTCACCTGGGACACGGCGCTGCGGGTTCGTGCGGAGTTGAACGCCCTGGGCGTGCGGACCGCGATGGCCCGCGGCAACGACACCGGGCTGGGACCCTGCGTCGACGAGCGCGCCAACATGGCCAACGCGTTGCATCCCAACGCGGTCCTGAGCATCCACGCCGACGGCGGCCCCGCATCGGGCCGCGGATTCCACGTCAACTACTCGGCCCCGCCGCTGAACCAGGTGCAGGCCGGGCCGTCGGTGCAGTACGCCAGGATCATGCGCGACCAGATGCAGGCCTCCGGCATCCCGCCCGCCAACTACATCGGCCAGAGCGGGTTGTACGGGCGCTCGGATTTGGCCGGGCTGAACCTGGCGCAGTACCCGTCGATCCTGGTCGAGTGCGGCAACATGAAGAACCCCGCGGACTCGGCGCTGATGGAGTCGGCCGAGGGCAGGCAGAAATACGCCGACGCGATGGTCCGCGGCGTCGCGGGTTTCCTGGCCTCTCAGGGCCAGGCGCGCTAGGCCCGCAAGCCGGCCCTTCCCCGACGGCGACGCTTCGAACCCGGGCCGCCTGACCAATCGCGGCTTAACTCCGGGCTAACTCACTCGTCACCCAGAAGAATTTGCCTCAACGCGGCGCGCGCGGAGGTGACCTTCTGTAGGGTCTGTTTTACGCATGTCGACTTGCGGTGTGGGAGAACCGATGATCAATCCGTCGACAACGACAACGACAACTTGTTTGTCGCGGCCGACGACCGGCGCGCGACGGCTTCTGACCGGCGTTCGCCGAGATTTCAGCCAACTGTCGACCGGCAGGAAGCGCGGCCATCCGCGCTGCACGTCTCCACCCATCGCGACTCCGGGGCGTTCCCGCACGGATGTGGGGTGCGGACTCGGGGTCACCGCGGGCTCCACAGCCGGCCCTCATTTGCTTGGGCGTCAATTCAGCAAAGCACCGCAGCCGATGGTCGAGGCCGCCGAACGATCAGGATTCGTACGCACTCACCGCCCCGTCGGATAAGAAGAGGGTGGACGGCCGTGGAGACATCGGGTTTCACTTCCACTGCTGTTATCGGCATGGCCTGCCGCCTGCCGGGGGGCATCGACTCTCCCGAACGGTTGTGGGAGGCGCTGCTGCGCGGGGATGACCTGGTCACCGAGGTGCCCCCGGACCGGTGGGACGCCGACGAATATTACGACCCCCAGCCGGGAGTGCCGGGCCGCTCGGTGACGAAGTGGGGCGGATTCCTCGACGACGTCGCCGGTTTCGATTGCGAGTTCTTCGGGATCAACGAGCGCGAAGCCACCGCGATCGACCCCCAGCACCGGCTGCTGCTGGAAACCTCATGGGAGGCCATGGAACACGCCGGCCTCACCCCAGAGACCATGGCCGAGTCGCGCACGGGCGTGTTCGTGGGTCTGACCCACGGCGACTACCAACTGCTGGCCGCCGACGCGCACGCCGTGGAGGGGCCGTACGGATTCTCCGGCAGCAGCTTCAGTTTGGCGTCCGGCCGCATCGCGTACGCGTTGGGCGTGCACGGCCCGGCGGTCACGGTGGACACCGCTTGTTCGTCCGGTCTGACCGCGGTGCACCTGGCCTGTCGCAGCCTCGGTGACGGTGAAAGCGACCTCGCCCTGGCGGGCGGCGCAACCGTGATCCTCGATCCGCGCAAGTTCGTCGCGGGCTCCGCGGAAGGCATGCTGTCTCCCACCGGGAGATGTCATGCGTTCGACGTCGAGGCGGACGGATTCGCGTCCTCCGAAGGCTGTGTCGTGTTGCTACTCAAGCGATTAGGCGACGCGCTGCGCGACGGCGACCGAATTCTGGCGGTCATCCGCGGCACCGCGGCCAACCAAGACGGCCACACCGTCAACATCGCCACCCCGTCGGCCGCGGCGCAGACCGCGGTGTATCGGGCGGCGTTGGCCGCCGCCGGCGTCGACGCCGCCAGCATCGGCATGGTGGAGGCTCACGGAACCGGCACGCCGATCGGCGACCCGATCGAATACGCCGGCCTGACCGAGGTCTATGGCATCGAGGGTCCCTGCGCGCTGGGCGCGGTGAAAACCAATCTCGGGCATGCCCAGGCGGCCGCCGGTGCGCTGGGCCTGATGAAAACCATCCTTGCCCTGCAACACGGCATGGTGCCCCGGAATCTGCATTTCACCAAGCTGCCCGATCCGCTGGCCGCCATCAAGACCCAACTCTTTGTGCCACAGACGGTTTCGCCGTGGCCCCGCGACGGCGGTCATCCCCGGCGGGCGGCGGTGTCGTCGTACGGGCTATCCGGCACCAACGCTCACGCGATCGTCGAGCAGGCACCTGAACCCGCTGCAGTGCAAGCTGTTTCGGTGGATTCGGCGCCGGCCGATTCTCTGATGTTCCCGCTGTCATCCAGCTCCGCCGACGAGCTGCGCCGCACCGCGGGCAGGCTGGCCGACTGGGTGGCGGCACACGAGGATGTGCAATTACCGGATCTGGCGTACACCCTGGCGCGCCGGCGCGCGCACCGCCCGGTACGTAGCGCCGTCATTGCGGGCAACCGTCCGGAACTGATTGCGGCCCTGCGAGATGTGGCCGCCGGCGACGGTCCGTGCCCGGCCGCGATCGGGCACGACGACAGGGGGCCGGTGTGGGTGTTCTCCGGCCAGGGATCGCAGTGGGCCCAGATGGGCGCCGAATTGCTGGCCACCGAACCGGTTTTCGCCGCAACCGTCGCCGAGGCCGAGCCGTTGATCGCGCACGAGGCCGGGTTTTCGGTGACCGAGGCGATGACCGCGGCGCAGACCGTGACCGGTATCGACCGGATACAACCGACCCTGTTCACCATGCAGGTCGCGCTCGCCGCCACCTTGCGCTCGTACGGGGCGCGCCCGGGCGCGGTGATCGGACATTCCCTCGGTGAGGTCGCCGCGGCCGTCGTCGCCGGAGCCCTATCGCTGGACGACGGGGTGCGCGTCATTTGCCGGCGCTCGCGGCTGATGTCCGGCATCGCCGGATCCGGCGCGATGGCGTCGGTGGAACTGCCTGCACAGCAGGTGCTTTCGGAGTTCATCACCCGCGGCGTCGACGACGCGGTGGTGGCGGTGGTCGCCTCGCCGCAGTCCACGGTGATCGGCGGCGCCACCCAAACCGTTCGCGATCTGGTCGCGGCCTGGGAGCTGCAAGATGTGCTGGCCCGCGAGATCGCCGTCGACGTTGCGTCACACTCCCCGCAGGTCGATCCGATCCTCGACGACCTGGCGGACGCACTCACCGACCTCCGTCCGATGCCGCCGGATATCCCCTTCTACTCGGCCACCCTGTACGACGCGCGTGAGCGGCCGGTGTGCGATGCCGACTACTGGGTGCAAAACCTCCGCCAGATGGTGCGGTTTGCACCGGCGGTACGGGCCGCCCTGGAAGAGGGTTACCGGGTCTTCGCGGAACTGGCGCCGCACCCGCTGCTCACCCATGCGATCGAGCAGACCGCCCGCAGTCTCGACATGCCGCTGGCCGCCCTGGCCGTCATGCGCCGCGGCCAAGCGCTGCCATCCGGGCTGGACAGTTTCGTAGCCGACCTGCACAGCGCGGGTGCCGCGGTGGACTTCTCGTTGCTCTACCCCGATGGCCGGCTGGTGGACGCGCCGCTGCCGACCTGGGCCCACCGGCCCCTGTTGTTGCGCCGCGGTGATCACGGATCGCCGACGCACGGTCGCAGCATTTCGGTCCATCCACTGTTGGGTGCCCACGTGCGTTTGTTGGAAGAACCGGAACGCCACGTCTGGCAGGCCGAGGCGGGAACCTCCACCCAGCCCTGGCTGGGTGATCACCGAATCCGGAATGTTCCGGTCCTGCCGGCGGCGGCGTACTGCGAGATGGCGCTGAGCGCCGCGCGCGTCATGCTCGGCGACGGCGCCGAGGTCCATGATCTGCGCTTCGACCGGGCGCTGCTGCTGGATCAGCAGACCACGGTCAGTACCTGGGCGGCGGCGTCGTCACCGAATGCCGCTGAGTTCGTGGTGGAGACCGAGGAACAGGGGAGGCACGCGACGGCGGTCCTTCGCGCCGCGACGGGGCAGCAGGCGCCCGCGCGGAACACGTCCGCGCTGCTGGCCGCCCACCCGCACCGCGAGGACGGCGCCGAGGTGCGCCGCCGCCTGGACCGGCGAGGTGTTCAGTATGGCCGGGCGTTCAGCGGGCTGGTCGCCTTGCGTACCGGCGACGAGTCTCCCGATACGGTCCTCGCCGAGGTCGCACTGCCCGGTGAAATCCGTTCGCAGCAAGATGCTTACGGGTTCCACCCGGCGCTACTGGATGCGTGCTTCCAGTCCATCGCCGCTCACCCGCTGGTGCGTGACCTCGACGACGATGCGCTGGCGTTGCCGTTGGGGATCCGAGCACTCCGCCTCGACGGCGCCGCGCGCGGCGCCCGCTACTGCTACACCCGGGTGACCAAGGCGGATACGGCTGGCGTCGAGGCCGATCTCGACATCCTCGATGAGCATGGAACGACCCTTCTCTCGGTGCGGGGGCTGCGGCTGGGCACCGAGGCAACCGACAACGGCCACGCCGACCGGCTGCTGGCCCAACGGCTGCTGACGATCGACTGGCGGCACCGGGAGCTACCTGACGCCCAGTATGCCGCCGCCGGAACGTGGCTGCTGATCACCACCGCCGGTGACTTGGGCGCCGCGTTGACCGACGCGCTGAAAGCATCTGGTGCGCAGTGCATCACGATGTGCTGGCCACCGCACGCCGACCACGACGCGACGGCGCAACAGCTTCGAGACCATCTGCGTGCGGGCGGATTCAGCGGAATGGTGGTCCTGACGGGATCCGGAAACGGCGGCGCCGCGGACCAATCCCCCCGCCTGGGTTGTGAGTCCGTGCAACATCTGATTCGCGTCACCCGCGATCTGCCGGACTTCCCGGGCGAACTTCCGCGGCTCTATGTCGTTACCCGCAGCGCCCAGGCCGTGGTCGCCGGCGACGTGCCGGACCTGGAGCAGGCTGGGCTGCGGGGTTTGGTGCGGGTGATCGGCACCGAGAATCCGCACCTGCGGGTCACCCAGATCGATATGGACCAAAGCACCGACCCCGAGCAGCTGGCCCGGCAACTGCTCGGCGGCTCCGAGGAGGACGAGACCGCGTGGCGCCAGGACACCTGGTATGTCGCGCGGTTGTCCCCCACTCCGCTGTGCCCAGAAGAGCGACGAACCACCATCGCCGACCCAGGGCGTGACGGGATTCGCCTGCAGGTCCGTATACCCGGTGACCTTGAGTCGATGGAACTCGTTCTCCACGAACGGCGTTCACCGGGACCCGGGGAAATCGAGATCGCGGTCAGCGCCGCCGGCCTCGCCGACCCCGACGTGCTGGCCGCGCTGGGCCAGGACACGCTCCGGGGCCTGGGCACCGATTTCGCCGGGACGGTGACGGCGGTCGGAGCAGGCGTCGCGGACCATACGGTCGGCGATCGAGTCGGAGGGTTGTGCGGCGGCGGCGAATATGTCGGCACCCGCCGCGCGAGCCATCTCAATCGCCGCTTGCCCTACCCCTCCTGCCGCGGAGTGGATCAAGACGCGATCATCGGCCTTGACGTGGGCCAGCTCATGCAAGGCGTGATACGCGGTGGTGTGCGTGGTGGACGCCGCGGCGGCCTGGCCGTCGGAAAGCCCCGCCGGCAGGGCGACCGCCAGTCGCGCATCGCACGTGACGAAGGAACCCCAAGAGCCGCCGCCGCACAACCCTCCGACTCGATCGCCGACCGTATGGTCCGCGACGCCTGCTCCGACCGCCGTCACCGTGC
>NZ_LZJA01000197.1:0-16867 GCF_001666785.1 Mycobacterium sp. E3305
CAGATGTCCTGCAG
The DNA here is from genome assembly GCF_001666785.1 of Mycobacterium sp. E3305. Lineage (NCBI taxonomy): Bacteria > Bacillati > Actinomycetota > Actinomycetes > Mycobacteriales > Mycobacteriaceae > Mycobacterium > Mycobacterium sp. E3305. Next base: position 15 of record NZ_LZJA01000197.1, read on the forward strand.
CCGAAGATCCGGGATCTTGCCGACGAAGTCCTACCGGATCACGGTGTGCACCAGCGCGCCGGCCGCCAAGATGCCCCCCGTCAGCGCGATCGCGGCTACCGGCCAGCCCGCCCCGAGGCGCCGCAGCCGCACGCCCACCGTCGCGGCGTAGACGGCCAGGGGGACCGACGACGCGAACGTCGCAACCGCGACGACGCGCCCGGCGACCGGCTGCGCGCGGACGTAGGCCACGACCGCGGCCGCCGGCCCATACGGCAACGGCATCACGCCGCCCAGGCCGACGCCGACGGCGATCCCGCCGAAGAGCAGCGTCACGCACAGCGTCGAAAGCAGCGGCAACGAGAAGCCGGCGGGCCGGCGCCCGCTGTAGTCCATGCGTGCACGCTATGCCCGGACGGCTAAGCCAGCCGGGTGACCTCCACGACGACGTCGAGATCGGTCGCACCCTCTCCGGAGTAGATGCCCTTCAGGGGTGGAACGTCGGTGTAGTCGCGGCCGGCGCCCACGCTGACGTACTGCTCGGAGATCTCGGTCTCGTTGGTCGGGTCGTAGCTCCACCACCCCCCGGTCCACGCCTGAATCCAGGCGTGGCTGCGCCCGTCCACCGTGTCCCCGACGACGGCGTGGCGCTTGGGATGCAGATAACCCGACACGTAATGCGCCGGAATCCCCATGGCGCGCAACAACATCAGCGAAAGGTGTACGAAGTCCTGACACACACCCTTGCCCGCGTTCAACGCGTCCAGCCCCGACGAGTGCACGCTGGTGGTGCCCGGCAAGTAGTCCAGCTCGCCGCGCACCCAGTGCGCCGCGGCGGCGACGGCCTCGGCGGGCTGGTGCGCCTTGGCGATCTTCTTGGCTATGGAGACAACCTTTTTGCTCGCCGGGGTGTGCGCGGTGGGGCGCAGCAACTCGTCGAACCGATCGATCACCGCCGCGGATCGCAGATCGTCCCAGCCGACGTCGGTCACCGCCGGTTCCGGCTGCTCGGTCTCGACCACCGAGGACGACGTCACGGTGAGATCGGTGTGCGGCGCGTGCAGATCGAACGCCGTCACCGCGGTGCCCCAATAGTCGATGTAGCGGTAGGACCGGGTGGCCGGGATCGTCTCGACGCGATTGAGGATGACGTTCTGCCTGGTGTTCGACCGCGGGGTCAGCCGCGCCTCGTTGTAGGAGGCGGTCACCGCCGACTGGTAGGCGTATCCGGTGGTGTGCACCACCCGCAGCCGCCACATCAGGCGTCCCCCTGCCTGCTGACCAGCCGGCGGTCGGCGGCATCCGACCACGCCACCCACGGAGTGACGTGAAAGTACTGCACGGACAACGCTTCTCCGACGTCGCGACACGTTCGCTGCAGTCCGGCCAAGCGGCTCTCCAGCGACTCCAGCAGCACACCGGGTTGCACGAATTCCAGCTCGCTGCGGGCCTGCCCGAGCAACCGCTGCGCCTCCCCCGTGGCCCCGATGCGGCTCTGGCGGTTGTGCAGCAGTTCGTCGAGGTTGTGTTCGGCCAGCCGCAGCGAATAGAACACCGAACGCGGGAACAGCCGGTCGAGCAGCATGAACTCGACCACGCGGCTGGCGTCGAGCACGCCGCGATAGGTGCGCAGGTAGGTGTCGTGCGCGCCCGCGGAGCGCAGCAACGTCACCCACGCCGGGGAGGAAGCGCTGTCCCCCACCCGCGAAAGCAACAGCCGCACCGTCATGTCGATCCGCTCGATCGCACGGCCCAGCACCATGAAGCGGTACCCGTCGTCGCGTGACAACGTCGAGTCGGCCAGCCCGGCGAACATCGCCGCGCGCCCCTCGATGTAGGACAGGAATTCATGGGGCCCAAGGCGTTTGGCCGCGCGCTCGCGTTCGGCCAGGGCATGATAGGTGCCGTTGAGGCACTCCCAGATCTCGCTGGAGGTGACCTCCCGTGCCGACTTCGCATTTTCCCGCGCCGCCGTGATCGCGTCGACGATCGATGAACCGCCCGAGGCATTGGTGCTGAAGGCCACCAGGTCGGTCAATGACCACACGTCCAGGTCGTGGCTCGGGGGATCGATCCCGAGCACCCGCAGCAGCAGCCGAGACGTCTGGTCCGGGTCGACGCTGGAATCCTCGAGCAGCTGGTGCAGCACCACGTCGAGGATGCGGGCGGTGTCGTCGGCGCGCTCGACATAGCGGCCGATCCAGAACAGCGCCTCGGCGTTTCGGGCCAGCATCAGCGCCTCCTCCGCCGCTGCTGTTGCTGAAGCTGCTGTTCCTGGGGTGATTCCCTGGTCAGGGACTGGGTTTGCGTCAGCCGCGGCGCGCCGTCCACCTCCGGGTCGGGCATCGACTCCGGCAGCGAGCGCACCACTTCCGCGGCGCCGAGCTCGTGGTCGCCGGCCGAGGTCCGCGACGCCAGCACCCAGGTGTCCTTCGAGCCGCCACCCTGGCTGGAGTTGACCACCCGCGAGCCCTCGACCAGGGCGACCCGGGTCAGCCCGCCGGGCAGCACCCACACGTCGTCGCCGTCGTTGACCGCGAAAGGCCGCAGGTCGACGTATCGCGGCGCGAGCGTGTTTCCGATCTGCGTCGGCACGGTCGACAGCTCCATCATCGGCTGGGCGATCCAGCTGCGCGGATCGTCGCGAACCTTCTTGGCGACCGTGGCCAACTCCTTCTCGGAGGCTTCCGGCCCGAACACGATGCCGTACCCGCCGGACCCTTCGACCGGCTTGAGCACCAACTCGTCGATCCGGTCCAGCACCTCTTCGCGTTCGTCGTCGAGCCAGCACCGGTAGGTCTCGACGTTGGCCAGCAACGGCTTCTCACCCAGGTAGTACTCGATCATGGTCGGCACATAGGTGTAGACGAGCTTGTCGTCGCCAACACCATTGCCGATGGCGCTGGACACGACGACGTTGCCGGCGCGCGCGGCGTTGACCAGGCCTGCCACGCCCAGCACCGAGTCGGCCCGGAACTGGAGCGGGTCCAGGAAGGCGTCGTCGATGCGCCGGTAGATGACGTCGACCTGCACCTCCCCTTCGGTCGTGCGCATGTACACCTGGTTGTCCCGGCAGAACAGGTCGCGACCTTCCACGAGCTCGACGCCCATCTGGCGGGCCAGCAGCGAGTGCTCGAAGTAGGCCGAGTTGTACACACCGGGGGTCAGCACCACCACCGTGGGGTCGGCCTCGTTGGTGGCCGCGGAATTGCGCAGGGCCCGCAGCAGGTGGGACGCGTAGTCGTCGACCGCACGCACCCGGTGGGTGGCGAACAGATTCGGAAAGACCCGCGCCATGGTCCGCCGGTTCTCCATGACGTACGACACCCCGGAGGGCGAACGCAGGTTGTCCTCGAGGACGCGGAAATTCCCCTTCTCGTCGCGAATCAGGTCGATGCCGGCGACGTGGATGCGCACGCCGTTGGGCGGGACGATGCCCATCGCCTCGCGGTGGAAATGCTCGCAGGAGGTGATCAGGCGGCGCGGGATGATGTCGTCGTTGAGGATCTCCTGGTCGCCGTAGATGTCGTCGAGATACATCTCGAGGGCCTTGACGCGCTGGATGATGCCGCGCTCCAACCGGCTCCATTCGGCGGCCGAGATGACCCGGGGAACCAGGTCGAGCGGAAAAGGCCGCTCCTGGCCCGACAGCGAGAACGTGATGCCCTGGTCGATGAACGCGCGGCCCAGGGCGTCGGCGCGCGCCTTGAGCTCCGAGGCGTCCGACGGGGCGAGCTCGGTGTAGATGCCCTTGTAGGGTCCCCGCACGGCGCCATGCGCATCGAACATCTCGTCGAAGGCCATCGCGTACACGTCCGACGACGTGTTGTATCCGCCGAAAATGCGCTCGCTGCGCGCGGCGCGCAAACTCCCCCTGGTTTCCTCAAGCTGACTCGGAAGACTCACGGTGTTAGATGCTGCCTCAAATTGACGTTATGGCAGGCCACGGGTTCCCGTTTTGGGAGAAAACGTAACCGACTGATAACCTGGGCAGTCGCCGTGGTGGTATCCGGCGCCCCAAGCAAACGTCGAATCGCAGAAGGAACTAAAGCGTGGCCAACATCAAGTCGCAGCAGAAGCGCAATCGCACCAACGAGCGCGCTCGACTGCGCAACAAGTCGGTGAAGTCGTCGCTTCGCACCGCCGTCCGCGCGTTCCGCGAGGCCGCCCACGCCGGCGACAAAGAGAAGGCCACGGAGTTGCTCGCGGCGACCACCCGCAAGCTGGACAAAGCGGCCAGCAAGGGCGTGATCCACAAGAATCAGGCGGCCAACAAGAAGTCCGCCCTGGCGCGCGCGCTCAACAAGCTCTGAGCCCCGCTCACCGGGTTCGGTTGGCGGCCAGCTCGGCCACCGTCCTGACCGCCGACTCCAGCGCGTAATCGGCGTCCGCGACGGCGCCCTTGACGTTGGCGTTGAGCGTCGCCACCACCTTCATCGCCGCCGCCACGCTGTCACGCGACCAGTACCGCGCCTGCTTCTGGGCCTTTTGCACCCGCCACGGGGGCATGCCCAGCTGGGACGCGAGCCGATAAGGGTCGCCCGAAAGCGGCCCGACCCGCCCGATCGTGTGGATGGCTTCGGCCAGCGCGTCGGCCAGCACCACCAGTGGCTCACCGCGCAGCATCGCCCACCGCAGCGCCTCGACGGCGCCCGCGACGTCGCCGGCCACCGCCTTGTCCGCGATGTCGAAGCCCTTCACTTCGGCTTTGCCGCTGTGGTAGCGGCGGACCGCGGCGGCGTCGACGACGCCGCCGGTGTCGGCGACCAACTGCGAACAGGCCGCCGCAAGCTCCCGCACGTCGGAGCCGACCGCGTCCAGCATCGCCGTCACGGTCTCCTCGTCGACCTTCACCCGCAACGCCCGAAACTCCTTGCGGACGAAGTCGACCCGCTCGCTGACCTTCGTGATCCGCGCGCACGGGTGTACGACGGCGCCGAGCGACTGCAACTCACTGGCCAGCGCCTTGGCCCGCCCTCCCCCCGAGTGCACCACCACCAGCATCGTGCCCATCGGAACGTCGGCCGCGGCGGAGGCGATCACCGCAGCCGCCTCCTTGCCCGCTTCCCCGGCCGCCTCCAGGACGACGATCCGCTCGTCGCCGAACAGCGACGGGCTCAGCAGTTCGGCGAGCTCATAGGTGCTGACGTCACCCGCCCGCATGCGGCTGACGGGAACGTCCTCGATGCCGGCCCGCTGGCGGGCCGACCGCAGCACGTCGGCCACCGCCCGCTCGACCAGCAGCTCCTCGTCTCCCAGCACCAGGTGCAACGGCGAATCGTCGCTCACCCCACGATGGTGTCACGACCGACCGACTAGACCGCCCCGGGATCCAGCAGGTCGGACAACCACCAAGCCAGCGCGCAGAGGGCGGCCGCGGCGCCGAGCCAGCGCCTTCCGCGCCGCCGGGCGACCACCACGACGATCAGCACGGTCACCGCGGCGACGAGCAGCACCCCGGGCATACCGGAGGGCACGGGCACCGTCGCCGCGGGCGCGCCGGCCGACCAACGGGCCACCCGCACCACCCACCACAGCTCGGGGCCGGTGAAGCGGATCAGCAAATGGGCGCCCGCGGCCCATGCCACGCTCAACACAGCGGCGGCGCTGCCCAGCACCGTGATCGGCGCAATGACGGGTGCCGCCGCCAGGTTGGCGGCCATCGCCACCAGGCTGACCCGCCCGGAGATGCCGGCCACCAACGGGGCGGTCACCACGTGTGCGGCCGCCGCGATCGACAGCGCGTCGGCCAGCGGTTTGGGGCATCCCCTGCCCGCAAGGCGCCGCGACCAGCCCGGCGCGATGACGACCAACGCGGCGGTCGCGGCCACCGACAGCGCGAAGCCCACGTCGACGGCCAATTGTGGGGCCAACGCGAGCAGGCCCAGCACCGTGGCGCATAACGCCGGAATGGCTTGGCGGCGCCGCGAAGTCAGGACCCCGGCCAGCGCGATGGCGCCCATCACGGCCGCCCGCAGCACGCTCGCCGTCGGCTGCACGACGACGACGAACGCGACCAGGGCCAGCCCGGCCAGGACGACGGCCGCCCGCGGTCCGACCACGCGCGCCGAGAACAGCACGGCCCCGCAGACGATGGTCACGTTGGCGCCCGACACCGCCATCAGGTGGGTGAGCCTATTTTTGTAGCAGGTACTCATGGAGTCTCGTTTGATCGGAGAACGCCAACGGACGGTGCACGTTGATGGCGCCCCTCTCAAGAGGCTCGATATCGGGCAACTGAAGAAACTCGCCGGACCCTAGGCCGCAGCCTGCTGGGAGGCAATGTCGATACCGCAGAGGCGTAAGACGTTGCAGACCATTGGACTAGAGGCAGTCGTCCTCAAAAGCCGCGAGGAGCACGGGCCTAGATTCGAAAAAGAAACCATCGATTTCGTCTGGAAAAATGAAATTAAAAGTAATTCCGTTTGAAACGGATTTGACAACGATCTGATCTCGCGAACTGGTCTCAGTAACCGCTTGACCTGCTGTTATTGCGAATTCCTTTCCAATAGTTCTACGATTTCCTGCGTGCATATCGGCATGGAACAGGCCGCTGTGGAATTGGACGATTACGTCGAGGCAGTGTTGTCTGAGGCGCCCCGGCTGACCGACAAACAACGCCATCAGCTCGCCGAGGTTATCCGGTCTGTTCGCATTCCTGGTGATGTCAGATGAAGTGTATTACCCCGATCAATTCCGGGACCGGTTCCTGCTCGGCCTACGGCATATCCGACCCGGCATTCGAGGTTTACCGAGTCAGTCTCGATAAGTGCACTGATCCCCATCATGAGTGGACGAGAGTGAGAGAAATTTACGGTGGTCATGACGATTGCGCCGAGCGCAAAGCCGAATTTCCAACCGTATATGCATAGCTCCGCATTATTTTGTAATATGCGGATTTAATAATGATAAATATGGGACGGGGCCTCGCCGAATGGTCAACGAGGCCCCGAGAAATTGAGTGGTGTGGTGACTACTTTAGCATTTAATACTGCCCCTGTGCAATCTGGCGGGGGGTGCTGATGGCATTCCAGCGATCTTGCGCATTACTCGACCGTATAAGCGTCGAGGAGGACCCACGACTATATGACGACCACGTACGGTTCTGTGGCCACTGGGACAAGGAGCAGCAGCTGGCGCCCATTGTCAGCAAGATGGGCCTATCTCCCAATAAAGAGCAGTCTTATGCCGATGCCAATTTCGCCCGGACCGTAGTCTTTAACCACAAGACTCGAAATACGGGCACTTGCTACTCGCGCCGTATGGAGTGGTATAACCACAGATACAACCGCACCGGCGACCCTTATTGCACGTATCGCCGCATGACCGGTGCGGCGAACCGGCTGTGGGCCGACGGCTACATCGACCACATCATGGGCAGGCCCAACCGCAACCGGCCCTACCGGGGTAGAGAATCAGTCGCATACCCCACCCAGAAGCTGTTGGATCTCATCGGTGATCTGGTTGACCCATTGGAACCCCGTGCCCTCCCCACACGGCCGGAGGTGATCATTAAGCGGGGTGCCGACAAAAAGAACGACGATTACTCAGACACCGACGAAACCCGCGCCATGAGCGAGGAAATGTGGGGGTTCAATGACGAATTCGCCCTCCGCGAATTCTGCCGACAGGGTCAGCTGGTGCCGGTACCCCCTATGCGCAGGGTGTTCCACCAGCGCTTCGACCGTGGGGGTCGGCTGTATTGCCACGGTGAGTCCTACCAGCAGCTGCCAGGAGAGCAGCGGGCCGAGATCGTAGAGATTGTCGGCGGCGAACCTATGCCCATGGCGGAGTTGGATTACCCCGCGCACCATTTCCGCCTGGCCTATGCCTGGGCGGGCAAGGAGATACCGCCGGGCGATCCCTATTGCATCCCGGGCTTTGAGGACAAGCGAGATCTCTGCAAATTGGGTGGCCTAATCGCGTTCAACGGTGACGACATGAACGCTTCGGCCTATGCTCTGGTCAAGGAGTCAGGCTGCACCTACGACGAGGCGTTTAAGGTGCTCAAGGCTGTCCGGGAGAAGCACCACGAGATCAGGTACGCATTCTTCTCGGACACCGGGGCCAAGTTGATGCGCGTCGACTCCGATATGACGGTGACGTTGATGAAGCGGTTTAGGGAGCAGGCCGGTTACACGCCATTGCCGGTCCACGACAGTTACATCGTGCGGGCTTGTGATTCTGAGATCTTAGGCACCCTCATGGAGGAAGTATTTGAGGAATACCGGGCTCGGATGCAGCTGGCAGAACAAGACGAAACAACCCACACCTCCCCCCCATCCATTTATGGGGTTACGTTTTTTCCTCACACCTCTGATCAGGACCCGTCGGATACGGATAAGGACCCTACGGACCAACCACTAGGTACCTTTACAACTGCAAAAGAGGTCCCAGAACTCACAGTCAAAGCGAGTAAGCGGCACATCTATGTGGGCGGCCCATATCCTTGCCAGAAACGGCGGGGATATGTGGGGATTTTTCCTGGGGAGGTCTGGACTGCTTTGGGGCGGCTTTCTGCCGATTGGGCAAATGGGGCGCCAAGGGATTGGGCGATCGTGCGAGAGTGGGACAAGCTGGTGTATGGCGCCAGCGAGTTGAGTGAGACCTTCACAATGTTTGCCCCGGGTGGGAAAGCTGCGGCGCCGACCCCCCACTACCGTCTGAATTCCTTCGAGACCCGTGAGATAGCGGCCTGTCGGGTGCACCGGAACTGCGGCCCGGTCGACCCGGAGACGGAGTATTGGCTTTTTCTGGGAGTACTGGTTGAACAGTACGAAGAGGACGCTTTGCAGCCACCGTGTGCCCAGATCGGCTCAGACAAGCTCGTCCAATATGCCAGGTATATCAGGCGTCAAGAAAGGGAAAACGCTGCCGCCCGCGAAAAGGCTAAGAGGAAGGCGTTGCGGGAGTATCTGCGTGAATGTCGAGCGGCCGGAGTGAAGATTGAGAGGCCCAAACGGGGCCCGAAGCTGACAGGCGATGAATAACCAGCAATCCTCGATTGCCAGCCGTTGCCAAGTGGTGAGTACCAACCTGCATGGTCCCGGCGGATGACCGTCGAGCTATCCGATCTCCGGCTTCGCGTTGTGTCCGGGCAGGTTGCCGCAGCGACGGGAGCTTCATCGAGGGCAGATCTCGTGGAATTAGGTGGTCTGGGCGGGTGACCCGAGCCCTGCAAATTGGTCTCGCAGAGGGCAATACCGCATTACCCTCGCCCACTATGGAACCCGAGGGGGACGTCCGCCCGGATGAAAATGGCACCGCTAAATCGGCCTACAGCGATTGCACCGCTACCTCGCGTCAGGGTGGAGGCGATGACGCGACCGAAGTCGTTCGTAACGCCACGCAGGCTGCGCCCGAGCTGGCCTGGTCGTCCGACAATGCCGATCCTGAGCCGGTGCTGTACCGCCAGCCATGGGCCAGGGCCTGGCTGATCGCCGCAGCCATCCTGGTTCCCCTTGCCGTGGTGGCCTCGGCCATCGCGATTCCTCGCTGGATGTCGTCGCACCAGGAATCGTCGCCCCTGTCCGCGACGAAGCCGGCCTCACCACAATCCGCAGAAGGTTCGGAGCCCCATGGGGGGGTCGTACGAAAGGACCTCGCGGCAGCCACCGCAGCGGCGCAGGAAAAAACTGACCGGCACACCTCGGGTGATTTCGCCGGTGAGTGGCTCCTCTACACAAAGCGCCTGCGAGACGGAATCGCTCAGCAAGACTTCGTCCGTTACTCAGAAGCCTGCTCTCCTACCGGCCTGAAGCTCAAAGCTATCGGTGTCCGTATGGATGGCGCCGACCACGCCATTGTCCGAATCGAAGTGCTCGGCGCCGCCACCAAGGCCTTCACCTGGGCTTACGAGGATGGTGCGTGGTACCAGGTGCCCGACGACTTTCTGACCTCAAACCTCGGCAAGACCGGCGATCAACTTATTGCTGCAGATAAAGCAGACGGCCACTGTCAGCGTTGACGCCGACCTATCGATGAACGGTACGGTCTGCTACGTCAGCGACGTCACTCATCGCTGCACCTCGGACCGTCGGTACGTTGAAACGTGTTGCTTTCCAAGCATTCCAAGACGTCTGACCACGGGCAAGAGTCTCTGCTGCCGCGCTCGATGAACTTCCGGCCGGTACCCCGGTAACGATTCTGAGCGAGCGACGCGGTAGTGGTGTGGAGATACTCGGCGAGTTCGGCAGGCGTCGCCAGCGAAGGTAGTTGATTCGACACGACCGGCGATCATAGCCAGCGTCTACAGACTCGGCCGCCAGCGACGGCGGCCAGACCGAACGCGAGGGAACCGACTGCGACCGGTTTGCGTCCAAACCGAGTATGGATGAAATCGAGCGAGAAGCGATCCGCGCTGAAGGACGAGATCCTGACGATCCAGCCGTGGTTACCGCAATCGACTTCGCCCGGTGGACGCTGTCGCTGCATGTCGGTGCTCAGACGCTGGCGACGAACCCACATGATTTTCTGTGGATAGTTTCCCGCCGTTGGGTCTGAGCCGGTCATTGTGCACGGCGGGCCCCCTCGGCCGGTCCGTGTGAGTCCAGCGCTGAGGGGCCACGCAGCAACGGGTACTCGTCCAAAGCGGTCTGACCTTATGGAGCGGGAAACCAGTTTGATTTGAAGCACTTGTATGTGCTAGCGGCGACGGCTATTCGTGCGCTTGCGGCGCGACAGTACTCGGGGTAATCGCGGCCGCAGCGGGAAGAACAGCCCTGCCGCTTGAATGAGCCGCACAGCATCGTCGGGATCATGCTTGTGCCAGGCCCAGACGCAATATGCCAACCAGAGCAGGATGGCTAACAGGAACGCCGCGAGTGCGAGCGGACTGAACTGGTGGAATTCCGATAACACGACACGAACCTCCAAAGCGGCCGCTCGGCGTCCCGGAACGCCAAGGTCAGCAATGGAGAATCACTGTCGGTTCTTCGGGCTCAAACGCACTGTCTCCGGGACTCGTGCTTCGCCCGCAACTTTCTACCGGCTCACTGGCCGCTCTAGTAGTTAGTGACAGCTTTATCATACCGGATGGGACCGCCTCGGTATGTAGGAGTGGTTAACGTGCATCGAGTTGCGCGAGCGATTGTGTCCGACCTCGGCGGTAGTTCCGCAATCGGTCCGATCGAGTTATCTGCGTCGCGGAGGCTCTAGCTGGCCGAGCGACATACCGGATGGCGATACGCACGGGCCCGATGTAGCCGCGCGGTCGATCTGCAGCTCGTGCTTGCTCTCTGCTCAGCCCAGATCTCCATGACATGAGCACTCGGTACGGACCTTCTGTCGTTGGGTATTTGAGCAGGCGCACTTTGTCGGCCACTGCTTATACCGTGTCGCGTAGCCACACTGGGGGCAAGGCGAGTGAAGGTGACGATCACTGAGGCCCCTGACGCTCACGCCCATTCCTACCTCCCGTCGGCCATGTCGTCTCGGTCATCCACGCTCTTTCGTGAGACTTCAAGGCTGCCAGGGCTCCTGCCTCGGCAGCATCGCGCTCGGCCGATAACTCCGGAGGTGGCGACCACGCCTCTTGACCCAGGCAGATGCCACTCTCTCGTGGGCTGCGGTGGACCTATCCAGCCGCACTCAGCACTCGTATGTGCCTCCGTCTGACCGTCGAGGCCGACATTGAGACTCCGTGCTTTTCCGAACCTTCGCAAGCGAGGCGCACTTGCCAAGACCGGTTGGTGCTCGGCCGCTGCGTCACCCGGACCACCCGCGAGCAATGGGGTTGGTGTGCGTCGAGCCGGGCCTGGGTGACGCATCTCGTGAAGCAACGTCAACTCTACTTCGAAAGGTCCCGGGCACCGCTGAGAGATTGGGCCGCTCAAGACGTCCCCAGTGCGCCACGGCGGCGTTATGTCCACTGTCGCTTCCCCACGTTTCCGGCCTGTGTGACTTCGTGAGTTTTGGTGCCCTCACAAGTCAGTGGAATAACGTTGTCGGTGTCGTGTGCGAGTATCGCGCGGAGATCGGGGCAGACAACGCGGAGAGCCGCACCCAGCGGGTCGACCCGTCCCCGATGGCCGGAGGGTAGAACAATGGCGACGAGAGCCCAGTGCCAGGTCGAACGCTGTAAGTTTCCGGCGACTGCGATGCACCGCCTGAAAGAGCCAAGCGGGGCATTCGATTTCCCGGCGGACGTGGCCGTCTGCGATATACACCAGGAGCAGCTATCTGACCCAGCAACGGAATGGCTTTTGCTCAATGAGCGAGAAGGCCGACGGCTCCTTGTCGGGCCCATGCTCGCCGAGTTGAACGAATACATCCTGATTGAGCCGATCAGCGGGCTGACAGTGCATATGGCAAGCCGTGACTTCAGCCACCCGGAACACACTGGCTACCACATTCCGCTGAAAGTTCGTCGGCGAGGCGGCGCTGAAGAGACCCTCACGCTGGTGATCCCGCCCGACCTGCTATCGGCGAGCGCCGAGTATCTGCACGGAATCGCGAAGCGTTCGGCGCCGGAGCCGAAGTCTGGCGATCAGCCATGAGCGATCTAGATCCCCAATCCGACGACCTTTGCTCGGCCATCGAAGCGCGGTTGGACCGGTTTGCAAAAACCATGAGCGAAGACAACGCCACCGCAGATCGCTACCGCCAGTTGCTTGCTGACCATCAGCCAGAAGGTGGCCGACGGGGTGCGCCCTGTACCGGTACGCATCCGGCGGAGATACCTTGGCCATGTCGACAGGTCCGACGACTCAACCAAACCGACACCTATCCAACCAGCGTTCACGGTGCGGCTCGATGGCTTGATGTGGTGCAGCGCATGCGGGACATGATCGCGGCGACGATTCCGCAGGCGATTGACAACATTGAGCACCAGCTGCAGACCGGTGGCCCAAACGCCGAGTACAACCGGCGGTTCGCCTTCAGCGCATTCACGATGCCATTCACGTACGCAATTGCTGCCACGCCACCCAGAATTGGTAGCGAAGTGGAAGCTGCGATCGCACCCTTGAACCGGGCTGTAGACAATCTACTGACCGACCCCGACGTTCGTACCGCTATGTCGCAGTTAGAGGCGACCATGACGACAGCTGAAGAGGAGTTGGCGAGGCTGGTGGCGGATCCGGAGCCAGCATCGGTCACCGAACTTGTCGATGAGTTGCAGCATACGGTCAAGGTCTCGATGCTCGCAGCGTTGGTCGGGGCTGCGGGAATCGTTGAGCTGGCCGATGCCGAGTTCGCTACTCGCATGGAGGAGTTGAAATACCCTCCCCCACAATCGCGTTGGGTGGAGCTTGCCCGCGAACCTGTGGCTGTGGTTGGTAGGCCGACGGACACGACGGTCAGCATCGAGGAGGTTTACCAGGCGGCGGCACCAGGAGTACAAGGAATGCTGCAGGCTATGCGCGGCGAAGTCTCGCCACCCCGGAAAACCGAGGTGCAACGCATCCAAGGAGCACAGTGGATCAGCTTTATATTCGCGGAGTGGAATGATCACTACCGGTTCGAATTAGCGAAGGTTTGGGACTGCAGTCACCGCGACTACACGTTTCCCTTCTTCGGAGAGCTTGCCAAGATCCGCAATGATTTCATCCACAACGACGGCGTCGCTAAGCGTGCGACCGCGAACTGTCAGATTCTCGGCTGGTTCAACGAAGGCGAGCAGATGTTTCTGACTCCCGCCATGTACGTCGATGTGGTCCGAAGCTGGCCTTGGGACGAGCTGCTCCACGAACCCACGCCCTGCCAAGACTCTCGTAATCCATATCCGGGCCGGGCGCCGGTCACGTTGATCGATGCGATTCAACGCGCAGCGGCAGCTGATGGGATCAAACCCGATGATGTATTGGAAGAAGCTCTGCAGCTCTGGCTGCAACGAAGTGGCGGTTAACTCGCCTCGGCGAGGTAACGGTAGAGGGTCGCCCTGCTCACCCTAGAGTACCTGGCGATGTCCCTGCCGGTGTGCCCATCTTCTTTCATACGCTTGGCGGTGGCTATGTCCTGGATTTCCCGAACCTTGCGGGGCATACCGAACGTGGTGCCATTGGCGCCGAGCTTCATTCGACATCCGCCACGTCGCGAACGGAGCTTTGAGCGAGCCACGTTCCGACTCTTCCGGCGAGTCGTGCGGCGGCTTGCTCGGGTGTCACCGCGTCCGAGTTCCAGTTGTACCCGTTCACCTGGACGGATCCCACATGTACTTCCTCGCCTCGCTCGCACGGGCCGAAGGCGATGACGGTCGCCTTCTGCGCGTGGTATCCCGTGGCAAAGGTTGTGACCTGGTTCAGCTCGCTCCGTTTGATTTCTCCGTCGGCATTGAGGCGGTACTTCACGTCACCGACAGCTTCGTTGTTGCCGAAGATGAGGTCAGGGTTGATGCTTCTACTACGGTCGCCAAGCAGTATTTTGGCCTTCTTCTGGACTTTCCAGTCGGGTTGAAGGTGTGTGCGTAGCGAATTCCGAAGTCCTTCTTCGACGGCCTCGGGTGTCCGGAAAAGGAAAGTCCAGGTTGACTTTCGGCCCTCTTCCATGCTGAGACCGGTGCTCGCGAGTATGGCCAGAGCTAGTGGATGGGCGTCACGGTAGCGTCGGCTGAGGGCACCTGGTCTGACGCCGAGGTCGGCAGGCTGCAGTTCTCCGATGTCGGTCAGCCGGTGATGGATTCGTCGGCACCGCTCCCGTAATTCTGACGGCAAGCCCGGCAACGCCAGCAGCCTCAGGACTGCTGCTTTCAGCACCCGGTTCAAACTGGTGTCTTCGCCGAATAGCTCGAATTCGCAAGAGATTACGGGACGACCTGCAAGTATCGACCTTGCGGTCTTCAGGGTATGAATACGTCCCCGTGCGCACGCCAAGTCGGCGGTGACTCTGCCGTAGTCACTGGCCAGCCCGTGCCTCAGGAGTACCTCACAGCTATGGACGAACCATCGTGCAATGAGACTAAAGAAGTTGTCGTCGGCCCCGAGCCTCGACCGCTCGTACAGGGATCGTGGAACCTGGTTCGACTCGGCCAACAGATAAAGCAGGTGCGGCAGCGGGATCTTCGGCATGATGATCAGTTGCAGATCGCCCAGCCCGATGGCTCCGATCGCATCGGACACTGCGACGGTGTACAGGGCACCGTTAAGGTGTTCGCATCGCACAACGCTGCGGGTCGGCGTGTCGGCGTCGTCGCTGGCTCCCCACCATTGTTTTTGGGATGCGAGGGCACGCCCGATCCGACGCAGCTCATCGGCTTGGCTATCGGTGAGAGCGAGCGTCGACGCCCTCGACTCGGTGAGCCGCTCAGTCTTCATCGGCCAGGGCGCTCGGCCAGAACGTTGTGAGGTCGAACTGCTGGACAAGATCAGGTTGGTCGAAGAGATACTCAGCGATCAGCGGCTTAATCTGGTGACGCCAAGTATGGCGAAGGTCTTTGTGCCCGAAGTGCTTTGCCATGAAGAAGCTGTGGCCGATCGTATGGTGATTGTCGAGATGCTGGGTCAACATTTCGTTCAGCTTCCGTAGTCCTTCGCTCAAACCAAGGACCTCTGAGATGTTTCCCCCGCTGCGGTAGAAGGCATCCAGGATGTCGGGTTCAGGTGGACACTCGAAAATGTCGAAACGTCTTCTGAGGGCGGTATCGACACTGCGGATGCTGCGATCCGCAGTGTTCATGGTGCCGATGACGTAGAGGTTAGGCGGCAGTGAGAAACGATCACGGTGAAGAAGTTGTATCTCCTTGTCACGGTATTCGAGCAGATACAACAGCTCACCGAAGACGCTGGGGAGATTTGCCCGGTTCATCTCGTCGATGACGAGGACGACGGGGTGATCGACCCGGCGGGCGTGGTCTGCGACGTTGACCAGGACTCCGGAGACGACCTCAAACGCCACCTGCCCTTCGCGTGCCACCGGCCGCAACCCCTCAACAAAATCTTCGTACGCGTAGCTGGGGTGGAACTGGACCACATGAACAGCATCCGGGTGGCCCCCGGTGAGGAATTTCCCGATTCGCTCCGCCACCCAGGTCTTGCCCGTGCCCGGGGGACCCGCCAGGATGATCTGGGGCCGACGTGTGTGGAGCGTTTCGAGAACGTCGTCGAGGTTGCCTTTGCTCCAAAGGGTTTCGCGGAGCAGCCATTCGAAATCATACGGTGGATCGAACCGCTGCGGAGGTGGAAGCGATGTCGCCTGGGTGCCGCCCGCCGATTCAATCAATGGGCGCAACGCTTCCCACTGTTGCTCTGTGACAGGAAAATTGGTCCCCTGCGGCTCGCGGATAATTAATAAATCCTTCAAAATCGGATGGTTCACCAGGTCTCGTCGCAACACAGGATGGTCGAGGATGCGGTCCAAACGGTAACGAATCGCGAGGCTTTCGGGAGGGGCTCCCTTTGGCTCTCCGCCTTGACGGGACCGCGTGAAGCTCTCACCGACGATGGTCCCGGTGGCATAGATCCCCGCCCGGTCACCCGCCGTCCAGAGCAAAGCGGTATCGCCGTCTGAGACATCCTTGGCGTATCGGCTCAGTGTCCAGTCGTCGACAGAGCCCGGCTGTGTTGATGGCTTTGCGAGAAAGTCAAGCAAATCCCAACGTTTGGGATTGGCCTGAAATATCCAGACCTGTTGCCCGGCGCATGGGAGGGTCCCCGCGTGGCCCAGGTTGACTAACTTGTCAAAATCTCCTTTGGAGATCGGCAGGATTGAGGTCTGGTGGTTGACAACGGGCCCCTCCGGCGACGGTACCGGCCGCTCGAAGCGCACGTAGTCAGCGATAGTCGCGACAAAATCACCAGGCGCCTGCTCGGAAATCTGCTCGATCGTCCCCGCTCCGAAGTAACTTTGCGTTGTTCCATCTGATGCGGTTCTCGGGCGGTAATAGACGAAGCGGGCACCAGACGAGACGGACAGCCTCTTCCATGCCCCAGATGACTGCG
>NZ_LZJA01000198.1:0-25468 GCF_001666785.1 Mycobacterium sp. E3305
TGGTCGGCCGGCGCGGCACGCAGTGCACCTAAGTCTTTGACGATCTCGCGGCGCAGCACCTTGCCGGTCGCCGTGGTGGGCAACTCGTCGCGAAACACCACGTGGTCCGGGGTGCGCGAGCCGCGCAGGCTCTTGCGGACGTGCTCGCGCAGCTCCTCGGGGTCGGGATCGATCCCGACGGCCGGGACCACGACGGCGACGATCGCCTGTCCCCATTGCGGGTCCTCCACGCCGACCACGGCGACGTCGCGCACGTGGGAGTGCTCGATGAGCACCTCCTCCAGCTCCGCCGGCGCGATGTTCTCGCCCCCGCGGATGATGGTGTCGTCGCTGCGACCGCTGACGAAAAGGTAGCCGTCCTGGTCGAGCAGGGCGACGTCGCGAGTCGGGAACCAGCCCTCGTCGTCGAGCACCGAGCCGATCCCGGTGTAGCGCCCCGACACCTGCTCGCCCCGCACGAACAGCTCACCGGGTTCGCCGGGTCCCAGCACCTTGCCGTCCTCGTCGCGGATCTGCAGTTCGATGCCGGGAACGGGGCGTCCGACCGACCCCAGCCTCTTGGCGACGTGCGCCTCCGCCGCCGAGTGCGCCTCCCGGTGGTCGTCGGGCCCCAACACCGCGATCGTCGAGCTGGTCTCGGTCAGGCCGTAGGCGTTGACGAAGCCCACGTGCGGCAGCAGCTCCAGCGCCCGGCGCACCAGCGGCAGGCCCACCTTGGAGCCGCCGTAGGCCAGGTTGCGCAGCGACGTCAGCTCGTGACCGCCGCTCTCCAGCACCGTGACGATCCGATCCAGCATGGTGGGCACAACCGTCGCGGTGGTCACTCGCTCGGCGTCGACCAACCGCACCCATTCCTGGGCGTCGAAGGTGGGCAGGTAGACCATCTTGCGCCCGGCGTACAGGTTGGACAGCGCGGCGCTGACCCCGGCGATGTGATACGGCGGAACGCAGATCAGTGCCGCCTCGCCCGCGTCGGCCGATTCGAACTCCACTGTCCCGGTGACATAACTGGTCAGGTTGTTGTGCGAGAGTTCGACGGCCTTGGGCTGCGACGTGGTGCCGGACGTGAACAGGACGATCGCGACGGACTCCGGGTCGGGGAACTCGGCGGCCGGCTCGGCACCGCGCGCCGCGGTCAGAAATTCCTCGGTGGTCATCAGCCGCGGCGACGCCCCGCCCAGCATGTCGCTGTACCGGCTGTCGACGACCACCAGCGGCTCGGGCAGGCGGTCGATCAGCGCCTGGATGCCGTCGGCGGACAGCCGGTAGTTGATCGGCGTGAAGGCGACCCCGGCGCGCGCGGCCGCGAAGATGAGGACCGGGAGCATGGCGCCGCCGGTGCCCACGTACGCGACGTGCCTGGCGCCGGATCCGGCGATCACGCCGGCGCCACCGTCGGCCAGGTCGCTGAGCTGCTGCGTCGTCAGCCGCACGTCGCCGGAGACGACCGCCGTGCGATCGGGGTTGCTCGACGCGGCCATCTCGAGCAGCAGCGAAATGCTCATCCTCGATCTTTCCGATTCCCCAACGGTTTACAAATCTAAGCCATAGTGTAACCCGGCCGCTCAGCTGCCCGTCCAGCGCGGTGGGCGCTTCTCGGCGAAGGCGATCGCGCCCTCCTTCGCGTCGTTGGACGCGAACACCGGCGCCAGCAGCTTGTTCTGCTCGGCGAACATCTCCTCGGGGCTCCAGCCGCGGGACTCGACGATGATCCGCTTGGTGGCGGCCACCGCCAGCGGGCCGTTGGCGGCGATCTTCTCGGCCAGCGCGATCGCCTCGTCGAGCGCCTTACCCGGCTCGGCCAACACGTTGACCAGCCCGAGCGCGTGGGCGCGCTCGGCGGGCAGGTTTTCCCCGGTGAGCGCCAGCTCCATCGCGATGGCCGACGGGATGCGCTGCGGCAGCCGCAGCAGGCCGCCGCCCCCGGCGACCAGCCCGCGCTTGACCTCGGGGATGCCGAAGGCCGAGTCCTTGGACGCGACGATCAGGTCGGTGGCCAAGGCGAGCTCGGTGCCGC
This sequence comes from Mycobacterium sp. E3305, assembly GCF_001666785.1. Taxonomy (NCBI): domain Bacteria; kingdom Bacillati; phylum Actinomycetota; class Actinomycetes; order Mycobacteriales; family Mycobacteriaceae; genus Mycobacterium; species Mycobacterium sp. E3305. Next base: position 2,018 of record NZ_LZJA01000198.1, read on the forward strand.
CGGCCAGCGCGTAGCCCTCGACCGCCGCGATCAGCGGCTTGGCGGGTGGGCGCTCGGTGAAGCCCATGCCCCGGCCCGCCACGATCGGCAGCTCGCCGCGCGCGAAGGCCTTGAGGTCCATGCCCGCGCAGAAGGATCCGCCCGCGCCGGTCAGGATGCCCACCGAGAGACCGGCGTCGCCGTCGAGCCGATCGACGGCCGCGGCCAGGCCGTTGGCCACCGCGGCGTTGACCGCGTTCTTCGCCTTGGGCCGGTTGATCGTGATGATTAGAATCCGATCCCGCTGTTCGACCAGGACTTCGGGTTCGTTGGCGTCTTCGCTCACGGCCGCACAGCTCCTTCGGGTAGGGGTGGCTGCTTATCCGAGAAGATCGTAGCGGTCGACGGAAATGGCATTGGCACCAGTCGAGAGTCCCGTTTCCGGGATAGCCCTCAGGCTGGCGCCATCGCGGCCTCGACGACCGTCAGCTCTTCGGGAAGCCCTGCGGCCCTGCGTATTTCGATGAAGTCGGCGACCATGGCCTCGGTCACCTCGTGCGGGTCCTTGAGCGTGGCGCCGTCGGACAGCACCGAGATGTTGAGCTGGTCCACGTAGCTCCACACGGTGATGTTGAGGCCGCTGCCTGCGGTCAACGGGCCCACCGAGTAGATCTCGGTGACCAGCGCGCCGCCCACCCGGCCGCGCTCGCGCGGACCCGGCACGTTGGAGATGTTCAGGTTCAGGATCTTGTTGTGCCCGTCGCGGCCGGACGCCCACCGGAAGAAGGCCTGGGTCGGCGCGGGCGGCATGTAGGCCGCCCAGCGGCTGACCAGCTCAGGCCCCATCAGCTGGTTGCTCTCCTTTGCGGCGATCGCGTTCTCGTGGCTGCACTGCACCCGCTCCAGCGGATCGTCGGAATCGGTCGGGAGGCCCACCAGCACGCCGGTGAAGCGGTTGCCGGAGATCCGCTCCGGCGAGAAGTCGAAGCTCATCGGCACCGACGCCAGCAGCGGAACGGCCTCGCCGTCGTAGCGCAGCTGCAGAGTGCGCAGCGCGCCGGTCGCCATGGCGAGCACCATGTCGTTGATCGTCGCTCCCAGCCGCTTCCCCGTCTCCTTCACATCGGCCAGCGCCAGGGTGGCGGTGGCGAACCGGCGCTCCGGGGTGATCTTGTGGTTCATGAAGGTGGGCGGAGGTTCGAACGGCCGGCTCAACTCCGGTGACAGCTTGCGTGAGCTGCGGCGCACCCGGCCCAGCCCCTGCGCGGTGTAGCGGATCGTCGACGGGATCCGCCCCACGTGGCGCAGGTGGTCGGCGAACGCCGAACCCATCAGCTGCCCGGTGGTGGGCGGCGGGTCGGACACGTACGGCCCGCCCTCGGGTCCGGGCTGCAGGTCCATGCCGCGGGCCATCAGGTTGGCCGAGGCGACCCCGTCGGCGAGCGCGTGGTGGATCTTGCCCACCACCGCGATCCGGTTGTTCGCCAGGCCTTCGACGAAGTACATCTCCCACAGCGGCCGGCTGCGGTCCAGCGGCGTGCTGGCGATGCGCCCGATGGCCTCGTCCAGTTCGCGCCGGCCACCCGGAGCGGGCAGCCGCCATGGCCGGATGTGGTAGTCCAGGTCGAGGTCGCAGTGCTCCCGCCACATCGGGTGGTGGAGCTTGAAGGGGATCTCGACCAGCTGATAGCAGAACGGTTCCAGCTTGCCCAGGCGGCCGCGAATGACTTCGCGGAACGCGTCGATGCCGAAGTCAAGACGATCGGAATCGAGTTCGATCACAGCGGCTTTGATGGTGTGCATGTGCACGTTCGGCGTCTCGCTGTAGAGCAAGACCGCATCCCACCCGCTCAGCCGTTTCACCGCTGCCCCTTACCCATAAAGGGACCATACTCAGCGGCGGCGGTTCAGATAACCTCTTTGGCCGCGTTTGTCTTGGTGCGGTAAACCTGGTTGAGGAACAGCGAAGTCGCGTGCGCCGCGGCGCCCGCCCGTTCCCCGTCGACGAGGTCGTACCCGTGGCCCGCGCCGGGCAACTCCAGGTAGCCCACCATCGAATGCGACACCGTCCGCATCCGGTCCACGAAGCTGCGCGCCTGCTCGACGGGAATGACGCTGTCCCTGCTGCCGTGAATCACCAAGAACGGCGGGGCATTTCGATGCACACGCGCCATCGGGGACGCGTCGCGGAACACCTGGGGGTGGCGGTCCATCCTGCGCCTGACGACGACCCGCTCCAGGAAGTCGACGAACCGGTCCCGCTCCGGGGTCGACCGATCCTCCCAGTCGTAGCGACCGTAGATGCCGACCACGGCGTCGACCGAGGTGTTGGCGCCTTCGGGCAGCTTCGCGTGGTACTGCGGGTCGTCGGGGGTGAGCCCGGCCAGTGCGGACAGATGGCCGCCGGCCGAACACCCGGCCACGGCGACGAAATCGCGGTCGCCGCCGAACTTGTCGACGTTGGCACGCGCCCACGCGATCGCCGTCTTGACGTCGACGATGTGCCGCGGCCAGCGGTGGTGCGGGGCGACGCGGTAATCGATCGCCAGGCAGACCCAACCCTGCTCCGCCAACCGGGACATCAGGGCCGAGCCCTGACCCATGGCCTTGCCGTGCACCCAGGCGCCGCCCGGCACGAAGATGAGCACCGGCGCGGGCTGCGCGGGCAGGTCCTTGCGGCGCCACACGTCGAGCACCTGCGCGGGGTGGTCCCCGTAGTGGACCGCGCGGCGGTGGAGGTAGCGGCGCTGGCGCATCGCGTCCCAGATCGGCGGCGTCCGTACCGCCGCGGGCCATTCCAGCTCCAGGTCGGCGGCCGACACGATGCCCCGCAGCGCCGCGACGGACACGTCCTGAATGCTGACGTCATCGCCGCGCAGCGACTCGGCGGCTTCCTTCGCCTGACGCGGCTTGGTCATGCCGGAGAGGAAGTCGGGTGCGTGCCGGGCGCCCCAGATGCCCATCGCCGTGAGGCCGCCCAGGGGCTCGAGGTGCTTGCCGACCACCGGCAGCGACGCACCCGCGACGCTCAAGGCCAGCGCGTAGTCGCCGGGACGTGCCCGCAGCAACCATTTCGCGCACGAAGTCATACTCGGCCTCCTTGCCGTCGTGTGAGGGCAGCGTACCCCCGGGGCCAGGTCCGAAACTGACGTTTGCGTCGACCCATCATCCGGCGTCGGAAACACGCTGGGGCTGCGGTTGCCGTGTGCCGATTTGCCGTGCTCGCGGAGACGGCGGCGTTTGCCATTCGACCAAGAGACGGCCGGCCGCGACACGCTCACATGGACGCCAGACACGCGATTACGCGATCGCCGATCAGACGGAGACCGGTCAGCGTCAGACCGACCTGCGCCGCGAGCGCCGCGGCGCTGTCCACGCCGACCGACGCCCACCGAAACCAGGGTCCGACCTCGCCCGCGGACTCCAGCCGGACCCAGCGCGCACGGATGCCGATGTTCTCGGCGTCGAATTCGGCGACGCACCGCCCGCCCCGGGCCAGCAGCTCTGCCGCCCGTCCCAGGATGCGGCACGGGTCTCCGCCGAGGCCGACGTTGCCGTCGACCAGCAATACCGTCTGCCAAAGACCCATGCCGGGCAGCGGGTCGAACACATCGCCCAGCAGGGCCGGCGCGCCGCCGCGTCCCGCCAGCCGAATCGCGGCGACGGAGCGGTCGATGCCCAGGGCCGGTATCCCCCGCTGGATCAGCCGGGCCACCAGTCTGCCCGGGCCGCAACCCAATTCGATCGTCGGCCCGGTGCACATCTGGGTGACGGCTTCGTCGAAGACTTCGTCGAAGGCGTCCTCAGATCCATCACCGGGACATACGTCGTCGGGACATCGCACCCCCAACCAGCGGTGCGCCGGGAGCGGCCGCAGCTCCCCGTCGTCGTGGCGAATCCAACATCGCTCGCCGCCGAGTGCCTGATCGTAGAGATGACCCAGCATTCACGTCCCTCGCGTCCTGCCCGCCCGGGCGGTCCACGCTCGGTCCCGGTGAGGGACGTTGCGACGACGAAACGCTGACGCGTGCCGCGCTCGCCAGCATTCCACCGATACCCCGATCTTCGTGCGGCTAATCCACCGCCTTTGGGCTACGCGCCAGGGCGCGGAATGGTTCAGTCCCGCCGGGGATTCGGCAGAACTCCCTTGCCACACGCGTTCTCGCGGATCAAGCGGGGGCGCCGAACAGGAAGGCCTCAAGTACGTCGTTGACCCGGGCGGGGTCTTCCAGCGCCGCCAGGTGCGCGATGCCGTCGAGCACGCGAAACGACGCACCGGGGATCGACTCCGCCATGGCCCGAGTCTCCGCGACGGGAAAAGTGGCGTCCTCCGCGCCGGCGACCACCAGGACCGGGGCCGCGATGGTTCCCAGCAGCGCGTGCTGGTCGGGCCGGGCGGGGACCACGCTGCGGACCGCCCAGCGGGCCGAATCGATGTCGACCGCCCGCAGGCCGGCGCGCACGGTCTCGACCACGTCCGGCCGGGCGCGCAGCGTCGTCGGGCCGAGGAACGCGCGCAGGGCCGACCGCGTCAGGGGCGGCCGGATGCCGCCCAGCAGCGCCGCCGCGCGCAACATGGCCGCGTATTTCGCCTTCTGAACGGCGCCCGCCTTCGACGCCGTGCAGTTCATCAGGACGGCGCGGTCGAGGCGATCGGGGTGCAGCGCCGCGAACGTGGCGCCGATCATGCCGCCCCAGGAATTGCCGACGAAGTGGGCCTTCTCGATGCCGAGCCCGTCCAGCAGGTCGACGACGCAGCTCGCGCAGTCGGTGAACGTGAAGGCCGACCGGAGCGGCTCGCTGCCGCCGTGGCCGGGCGGGTCGATCAGCACCAGGCGGTGGCTCGCCCCGAACCGGGCGGCCTGGCCGGACCACAGGTCCCCGGTCATCAACAGGCTGGGCCACAGCAGCACCGCGGCGCCGGTGCCCGGGCTGACCTGCACGCGTATCTTGCCGAGCGCGGTGTCGACGAACCGCGCAGCGAGCCTCGGGACGTTCCCGGTCACGTTTGCCTCCCATGTCCGACCCCCGCGTATCACTGATAGCAGGCCGCGCGGTTTTCCGCGTCGGTGATACTGATGCGGTGCCGAACGCCGATGTTCACCCTGACCTGCAGCGGATCGCCCGATTCGCCCCGCGCCGACTCGTCGGTCCCCGCACGCTGCCGCTGATGCGGGCCGGGATCGCGTTGCGCAGCCGCCTCAGCAAGCCCGTCCGCGATGTCGAGGTCATCACGCTGGGTTCGGGGGCCGGCGTCCGGCTGTTCCGGCCGGCCGGCGTCGCGGGACCGGCCCCGGCGCTGCTGTGGATCCACGGCGGCGGATACGTGATCGGCACCGCCGAACAGGACGACCGGCTCTGCAGTGGGTTCAGCCGCCGGCTGGGCATCACCGTCGCATCGGTGGAATACCGCCTGGCGCCCGAACATCCGTACCCGGTGCCGCTGGAGGACTGCTATTCGGCGTTGACCTGGCTGGCGAATCTGCCGTCCGTGGACCGGTACCGGGTGGCCATCGGCGGGGCCAGCGCCGGCGGCGGCCTGGCCGCGGCCCTGGCGCTGCTCGCCCGCGACCGCGCCGAGGTGAGCCCCGCGTTCCAGCTGCTGACGTATCCGATGCTCGACGACCGCAGTTCGGCCACCGCCCCCAGCTCGAACTATCGGCTGTGGGACAACCGCAGCAACCAGTTCGGCTGGTCGGCGTATCTCGGCGACGCCGACCCGCAGGTCGCGGTGCCGGGGCGGCGCGACGACCTGAGCGGGCTGCCGCCGGCCTGGATCGGAGTCGGCACGCATGACCTGTTCCACGACGAGGACCTGGCGTACGCGGACCGGCTGACGGCCGCCGGGGTGCCGTGCCAGGTCGAGACGATCCCGGGCGCCTTCCACGGCTTCGACCTGATCGTGCCCAAAGCGCAAGTGTCGCAGCGTTTTTTCGACAGCCAGTGTGCAATGCTGCGCGCCGCCCTGGCCACCGCGCCGTGATCGCCGGTCACATCGAGAAGTAGACGAGTTCACCGCCGATGATGGTGGCCGCCACCATGCCTGCGTCGAGCTCGGCCAGCGCCGTCGCCGGCGGCTCGCTCAGCACACAGAGGTCCGCCGGCTCTCCGACCGCCACGGTGCGCGGCTGGCCCGGCCGGTCCGGCCGGCCGAGGAACATCGTCAAAGCCTCTCGGGCGGAGACACATTCGTTGGGGTTCAGCACGGCGCCGCTGACAGTGGTGCGGTGGACGGCGGCGCGCATCGCCGTCCAGGGGTCGCCGTGGCCGAACGGCATGTCGGTGGACAGGGCCACCGGCACCGTCGCCTCCAGCAGGGAGGCCACCCGCCACAGCTCGGGTTGCTCGGCGGTGGGGACGTCGGCGAGGTAGTGGTCGCCGCGCTCGGCAACGAGGTTGGGTTGCGTCACCACGGTGACACCCAGCTCGGCGAGGTCGGCCACGTTGTCCTGCGGCACCACGGCGGCGTGCTCGATCCGATCTCGTGGATGGCTGCCGGCCGACCGCAGCGCGGCGATGGTGACCACCAGCTGGGCCGCGGTCACGCAGTGCACGGCGACGGGCCTGCCCGTGTCGTGGTGGTCTCCGATCCAGTCCGTCAGGGCGTCGAGGTCGAGGCGGTCGTCGTGCAGGATGATCTTGCCCGGGGACAGGAAACTCGGTCGTGGCCGGAACTCGCCGTGCCGGTGCGCCACCACGAGCGACACCATGTCGTCGGCGTCGAGGTCCGGGGTGGCGTCGGTGACGCCGGTGACGCCGGTGGCGGTGATTCGCCGGCTCAGCTCCGCCAGGTCGCTCTCGCGCCGCTGCAGCAGGTCCGACCAGCCGTGGTCCGCGCTGCGCAGGCGCCCGTCGGGATGTTCGGAAAGCCCAATCCGGCCCAGCGCCTCGGAGTTGAGGATCCACAGCACCCCGCTGCGGTGCTGAATGCGCACCGGGGCGGTGCGCACCATCGCGTCGAGCGCGTCCCGGTCCAGATCGCCCGCGACCGACTCGTGATAGCCGATGGCGCGAATCCAGCCGTCGGGGCCCGGCGTCGCGTTCGACAGCAGTTGTGCCAGTTCGTATTTGGTGCTGACACCCGGTGGCCCGACGAAGAACGAATCCAGGGCCGAGGCGGCCGAACGCACGTGCACGTGGTGGTCGTGCAGGCCGGGCAGGACGGTGCCCCCACCGGCGTAGAGCACGCCCTCGCCGGTCTCGGCGGCCAGCCCGTCGCCCATTTCGTCGATGCGGGTGCCGAACCGGATGTCGGTGGTCGTCCCGTCCAGCAGAGTCGCGCGACGAATCAGCATCGCCGGCAACTCCTTTCGGCCACGATCCGGCGCACGGCCTCGTGGTCGGCGCCCAGCCGTGCCGACCGGCGGGCAGCCTGCGGAACACGCGGGGGCGGCGCGGGCCGGTTCGACACCGACGCCTGCGTCGGCAGCGCCGCGTAACCGGCGGCGACCGCGGCCATCGCGATCTCGATCAGTTCGCCGCCGCCGCGGCCCAGCGAATCGGCCACCAACCGCGTCGCCTCCAGCCCCGTCAGCGGATCGGCGATGGCGTCGGCGCAGAACACCGGTCCGTCGGCGGCGACGCCGACCAGGCCGCCGGCCACCGCGGCGTCGTCACCGAACCCTGGCCTGGCGCCGTCATAGCCGGTGATGCGCAACCAGATTCGCCCCTGCCTTGGCTCGATGTCGTGCGGCCCGAGGCGGCGCCGCGTCAGCGCCGCGGGCCGCGAGCCTTCGATCACGATGTCGGCGACGGCAAGCAGCTCGTGCAATTCGTCGGCGTTGGTGTCGAAATCGACGCAATAGGAGAGCTTTTCACCGTTCATCCAATGGAAGAAGGCCTGGTTCCCGGCCCGGGTGCCGTCGGGTCGGCGTGGGCTTTCGACTTTGACGACTGTCGCCCCGGCGCGCGCCAGCAGCTGTCCGCAGAGCGGACCGGCCCACATCGAGGACAGGTCGGCGACCAGCAGACCGCCGACGTCGCGCGCCGGCCCGCGGGCGCCCCACGGTCGGATCCGCGGCGCCGCGGCCGCGGCCTCGCTCAGGGCGGCCGCCGGGATGTCGAGCAGGGCCGCTCGCTCGACGACCGCGGAGCGGTGATGCGTTGCCGCCCAGTGCCGCACCGCCGGCCACGGGTCCGCCCCCACGTCGTCGCTCTGCACGAGGGCGGGGACGGCGGCGGCGTCGTCGGGCCGCGACAGCGTGATCGCGCACCAGCCGTCGGCGGCCGTCAGCAATCGGGTGGCGCCCCCGGCGGAGACCCGGCCGCCGCGGGTCAGGCCCAGCAGCGCGGCCCGCCCGGCCAGCAGGTCGGCGGCGTCGACCGCGACGCCCAGCCGCTCGCCGACGGCCGTTGCCACCCGCCGGGCGTGCCAGAGCACGTTCGCGCGGGAGAAGTCGGGCGGCCCGCCCGGCAGGCCGGTCAGGTAGGCCAGCCCGCTGCTCCCCCACGTCGACGTAGCCGAGCTCACGCCTCCCATTGTGCGCGTGGCGGTCCTAGAACTGGAGCGCGCTGAATCGCCAGTCCAGCACCGCACGGTCCGGCTCGCCCGCCGCGTAGACCAGCGACCGCAGCCGCAGCACGCCACCGTGCCGGGTCGGCTCGGCCGACTCGACGTGCAACTCGCTGTAGACGGTGTCGCCCTCGTGGACGGGACCGGTGTGATCGCAGGATTCCCAGCCCAGCACCGTAACCAGGTTGGGCAGCAGCCGGCTCGCCTGCGCGAGCGCCAGCCCGATGGTGTGGCCGCCGTACACCAGCCGTCGCCCGCCGACCCGCGAATCATGATGGGTGGCGGCGATATTCAGCGTGAGCCGGGCGAGCTCCGGGGCGCTGCTTACGACGTCGCCGGTGCTGTGCAGCACCGCACCGGCCAGGCCCGGCTCGAAGTGGGGACCTGGCACCTTGTTCCGGAAGACCTCGCCGTCCCAGTGCGCGGTCGGGTCGACGTCGGGGCCGGGCGCGTCGGCGCCGATGGTGGACAGGTCGTCGTGCGGCGCCTCGTCGGGCCGCCAGTCGGGGCCGGCGGGCAACATGCCGCAGCGGTAGAAGTCGAGCACCAGCCGGTCGTCCTGGTCGACGGTGGTCATCCGCAGCACCGCCATCCCGGTCGGAGCGCGACCCGGCTTGGGTGAGTTCGCCCGCAAGCCAACCACTTCCGTGCGGGTGTACAGGGAGTCGCCGATGACCGGGAACCGGTGAAACGCCAGGCCGCGGTAGAACAGGTTGGCCTTGACACGCTGGGTGGCCAGCGTCGACTGCCCGATCGCCACATCGCAGACCAGCGCCGGATGCGCCAGCGGGGCGGGCAGGCCGGTCACGGCGGCGCACAGCCCGGCGTCCAGGGCGAGCCGCAGCCGATCCCCCACGATCGCCTGGTGCACCGCGGCCAATCCCGAGGACAGCGTGATCACCGGCGCCCAGTCGAAGACCTGACCGACGGAGAGGTCGTCGAAGTAGGGCCCGCCCTCCCGTACATACGCAAAAGTCACGGGGCCAATATGGCACACGTGAGAAGTGAGCTGAACGACGAAGAAGAGATGCTCGTCGCCACGGTGCGGGCGTTCATCGACCGGGACGTCAAACCGACGGTCCGTGAGATCGAGCACGCCAACACCTATCCCGAGGCGTGGATCGAGCAGATGAAGCGGATCGGCATCTACGGCCTGGCGATTCCCGAGGAGTACGGCGGTTCGCCGGTCTCCATGCCGTGCTACGTGCGGGTCACCGAGGAATTGGCCCGCGGGTGGATGAGCCTGGCCGGGGCGATGGGCGGGCACACAGTGGTGGCAAAGCTGCTGACGCTGTTCGGGACCGAGGAGCAGAAGCGGGCCTACCTGCCGGTGATGGCGACCGGCGAGCTGCGGGCCACCATGGCGTTGACGGAGCCGGGCGGCGGCTCGGACCTGCAGAACATGACGACGACGGCCCTACCCGACGGCACGGGCGGCCTGCGCATCAACGGCGCCAAGACGTGGATCAGCAATGCGCGGAGGTCCGATCTGATCGCGCTGCTGTGCAAGACCGATCCGAACGCCGCGCCGCGACATCGGGGCATCTCGATCGTGCTCGTCCAGCACGGCCCGGGCCTGACGGTGTCGCGAGACCTTCCCAAGCTGGGCTACAAGGGCGTCGAATCCTGCGAGTTGTCGTTCGACGACTTCTCCGCGCCGGAGTCGGCGGTGCTGGGCGGCCGGATGGGCGAGGGCTTTTCGCAAATGATGAAGGGCCTGGAAACGGGGCGCATCCAGGTCGCCGCCCGCGCGCTGGGCGTGGGCACCGCGGCGCTCGAGGACGCGCTGGCCTATGCGCAGCAGCGGGAGAGCTTCGGGCGGCCGATCTGGAAGCACCAGTCGGTGGGCAACTACCTGGCCGACATGGCGACCAAGTTGACCGCCGCCCGTCAGCTCACCCGCTACGCCGCCGAGCGGTACGACAGCGGCGAGCGCTGCGACATGGAGGCGGGCATGGCCAAGCTGTTCGCCTCCGAAGTGGCGATGGAGATCGCGCTGAACGCCGTGCGGATTCACGGCGGCTACGGCTACTCGTGCGAATACGACGTGGAGCGTTACTTCCGCGACGCGCCCCTGATGATCGTCGGCGAGGGCACCAACGAGATTCAGCGCAACGTGATCGCCGGGCAGCTCGTCGCGCGCGGTGGCATCTGAGTCCGAATGTGCGGGCTTGACGCCCTGGTGTGCTGTATATTTGCCTGACTTCTGGCACCAGCAAAGCGGCGCGGGAGTAAAAGTCACTGCGACGAAGGAAAGTCGGCTGCCATGAGTTATCCCCCTGGGCCGTACGAAGGCTCGCCGGAATGGCAGGGTCAGCAGCCGGAATGGCAGGGTCAGCCGCCCGGTGGGCAGGGGCAGCCGCCGGGTTGGCAGGGCCAGCAACCGGGTTGGCCGGGCCAGCAGCCGGGTTGGCAGGCGCCGCAACCGGGCTGGCCGGGCCAGCAGGAGCCGGACAACTACCTCGTCTGGGCCATCCTGTGCACCGTGCTGTGCTGTCTGCCGTTCGGAATCGTGTCGATCGTCTACTCCACCAAGGTGTCCGGACTCTGGTCCCAGGGGCGCTACGCCGAGGCGCAGGCCGCCGCCGACAACGCCAAGAAATGGGCCATCATCGGCGCCATCGCGGGCGCGGTGTTCGCGGTGATCATGGTGATCCTGTATGTGGCGATCGGCGTGATCGCCGTCTCGAACCTGCCGTCGACCACGACCACGACGTATTCCGGCTTCTGACAACGCTTTAGGCGAGTTCTAGTCGCGGATCGCGTCGACCAGACCCCAGGCCAGCGCCGTTTCGGCGTCGATGGTGCGCCCGGACAGCACGAGATAGGCGGTGCGCCACCGGCCGATTCGGCGGGTGACGCTGAGCGTCCCGCCGGCGCCGGGGATCAGCCCCAGCTCGAGTTCGGGAAGGCCGAACACCGAATCCTCCCGCGCGGCCACCCATCCGCAGAACGCCGCCATCTCCAGCCCGCTGCCCAGCACGCGGCCGTGCACCTCGGCCCGGCAGGCGTCACCGAGCCGGGCGGTCAGCGCGTCGAGCGCCAGCGCGGGGCTGTGCCGGGTGCGGGCCAGGTGCGCGCTCGCGGGGTCGGCGAAGGTGCCGAACTCGGCGAGGTCGCCCCCGCTGCAGAACGACGGCCCGTTGCCGCGCAACACGATCCCGGACACGGACGGGTCCAGTAGCGCGACGGTCAGCGCCTCCAGGAGCGCGGCGCGGGCGTCGGTGGAAAACGCGTTGTGGCGCTGCGGCCGGTTGAACGCGATGCACACGGTGTCGCCGTCGCGGTGGGCCAGCACCGGGTCGGCGATGTCGGGCATCTCGGCCGGACCGCGTTCGCCCAGCCAGCGCGCGAATTCGGGTCCGGCCTGCAGGGTCGAGTACGCCAGCGATTCGATCACCACCCCAGCCAGCGCCGGGCCGCCCGGGTCCACCCCGCGCAGCACATCGTCACAGACGCTGCTGGCGTGCGGCCAACGACGACACCGAGCGGTCAGCCGCGCGAGCGCGTCGGGAACCGACTCGACCGTGATCGCCCGCCGATCGTGACAGCGGTCCTCGGTGACGGTGAAAGTCGCTGCCTCCAGCCAGGATTCACAGCGCTCGAGGTCGGAAGCGGCGCCGTGCGCCAGGATCACCCCCGGGGGGGATGCGGGACCGGCATCCGGCGGGCTCGCCAGGTCCACCACCTGGAGCATGGGTCACACCGAGTATTTCTCGATCAGCCCGTTCTTGTAGAGCTTGCCGGTGTCGGTGCGCGGCAATTGCGTCTCGAACGCGATCGATTTCGGACATTTGTAGTGCGCCAGTCGGTCTCGCAGCCAGGCCAGCAGCTCGTCGCCGAATTCGTCGGTGGCGTCACCCGGGTCGACGGTCTGCACGGCGGCGAGCACGCGTTGCCCCATCTCGTCGTCGGGAACCCCGAACACGGCCGCGTCCAACACCTTCGGGTGGGTGACCAAGAGGTTTTCGGCCTCCTGCGGGTAGATGTTCACCCCGCCCGAGATGATCATGTGGTGGCGCCGGTCGGTCAGGTACAGGTAGCCCTCCTCGTCGAGGTAGCCGATGTCGCCGACGGTGGCCCAGCCGTGCTTGCTGCGGGAGGCCGCGGTTTTCGTGGGGTCGTTGAGGTATTCGAACGAATATCCGCCCTCGAAGTAGATCTCTCCGGCCTGCCCGGGCGGCAGCTCGTTGCCGTTCTCGTCGAGGATGTGCAGGGCGCCCCCCATCGGTTTGCCGACCGAGCCGGGGTGCGCCAGCCACTCTTCGGCGGTGATCAGCGTCGACCCGTGCGCCTCGGAGGAGGCGTAGTACTCGTCGATGATCGGCCCCCACCAGTCCATCATCTGCTTCTTGATCTCCACCGGGCAGGGCGCCGCCGCGTGCATGACCCGCTGCAGGCTGGACAGGTCGTACGAATTACGCACCGCCTCAGGCAGTTTCAGCATGCGGGTGAACATCGCCGGGACGAACTGGCCGTGCGTGACGCGGTGACGCTGGATGGCGTCGAGGCAGCCCTCGGCATCGAATTTCTCCAGCACCACCGTCGTGACCCCGCCGGCCTGCGCGCTCATCGACCACACCGAGGGCGCCGTGTGATACAGCGGCGCCGGGCTCAGGTAGATCGAGTCCGGGTTCATCCAGAAGCTCACCAGCGCCGACATCATGCCGGGCGCCTCGGACGGCGGAACGTGCGGCAGTTCGCGTTTGATGCCCTTGGGCCGGCCGGTGGTGCCCGACGAATACTGCAGCAGGTCGCCCTCGAGTTCGTCGTCGATCGGGGTGTCGGGCTCGCCCGCAACGCATTCGGGGTAGCGCTGCCAGCCCTGGAGTTCGTCGTCGGCGATCAGCAGCAGCCCGGGCAGGCCGCCGGGCAGGTGCTCGGCCAGGTTCTCGCACGTCTTGCGCAGCGCCGCCGACCCGATGATCGCCTTGGCGGCGCTGTTGTCGATGATGTAGGCGGCCTCGGCCGCTGTCAGGTGCGTGTTGATCGGCACGTAGTACAGGCCGCTGCGCCGCGCCGCCCACATCACCGCGTGGATGTGTTCGTTGTTCTCCATCAGGATCGCGACGGCGTCGCCCTCGACGAGGCCGGCCCGCCGGAAGTAATGGGCCAGCCGGTTGGCCCGCGCCTCGAGCTCGTCGAAGGTGATGACCGTGCCGGAGGGGTGGAGGATGACGGCGGCCTTGCCGGCGCCGAGGTACTCGCGAATCTGCATGGGCAGACTGTACCGCCGAAAAACTTGACGGGTGTCAAGTGGTCGGGCGCCGGGGCCGCGGGCCCCGGATCGGTACTCGTGCAGCGCCGATCGGGTTGAGGTACCGTCCCTTGCACGACGCGGTTTCGGAGCGGCCGGTCGGTCTTGGTACGGAGGTGCCCATGGAGGCGGCTGAGCGCCTGTCCGCCCCCGCCGCGTGCTGCTCGCCGACCGGCCGACTCGGCGTTTACGACTATGTCGACGGCATGGAGCGCCTGCTGCAGGCGGTCCAGGAATTGTCGCTGGCGCGCAGCCTGCCGGAAATTCAGCGCATCGTCCGGACCTCGGCGCGTGAGCTCACCGGCTGCGACGGCGCCACTTTCGTCCTGCGCGACGACGACGCCTGCTACTACGCCGACGAGGATGCCATCGCACCGCTGTGGAAGGGCAGCCGCTTCCCGATCGAGATCTGCGTCAGCGGGTGGGCGATGCGCAACCGCGAGGCCGCGATCATCCCGGACATCTACCGGGATTCCCGTATCCCGCAAGGCCTTTACCGCGCGACCTTCGTCAAGAGCCTGGTGATGGTCCCGATCCGCAAGCTCGACCCGATCGGGGCGATCGGCAACTACTGGGCGCACCGGCATCCGCCGTCCGAGCAGGAGGTGCGCCTGCTGCAGGCCCTCGCCGATTCGACGTCGATCGCCATGGAGAACGTCGCGGTCTACTCCGAACTGGAACAGCGGGTGCGCGACCGCACCGCCGAGCTGGAAAGGGCCAACGAGGAGATCAGCCGGCTGTCGGTCACCGACGAGCTGACCGGGCTCAGCAATCGCCGCGGCTTCTACCTGCTGGCCGAGCAGAAGCTTCGCGGGGCGCACCACCTCGGGCACAACTGCGTGCTCGCCTTCCTCGACGTCGACGGGCTCAAGCGGGTCAACGACGAACAGGGACACGACGTCGGCGACGCGCTGATCAAGGACGTCGCCGAGGTGCTGCGCCAGGTGCGGCGCGAGTCCGACATTGTCGCCCGCCTCGGCGGCGACGAATTCTGCGTCATGATCACCGAACGCGACGCCGGCACGGCGGAGGTCAAGGAACGGCTCGCCGAGGCGTTCCACACTTTCAACGAGACCAGCGACCGCACCTACCGGCTGTCCGCCAGCATCGGCCTGGTGCAGGCGCCCGTCGCCGAGCACGCGACCCTGGACGAATTGCTGGCCCGGGCAGACGAATTGATGTACGCGGAGAAGAGGACCAGCCCCACCCGGCGCGCGGGTGGGGACCGCAGGCGCTAGCTAGCCGGCGTCGGCCAGCCGCTGCTTGAGCGCCTCGAACTCGTCCTTGACGCCGGTGGGCAGCTTCTCGCCGACGAACTCGAACCACTCCTCGATCAGGGGCAGCTCTTCGCGCCACTCGGCGGCGTTGACCGCGAGCGCCTTCGTGACGTCTTCGGCCTCGACGTCCAGGCCGTCGAGATCCAGGTCGGCCGCGGTCGGCACGATGCCGATCGGGGTGTCCTGACCGCCGGCCCGGTGCTCGATGCGGTCGACGATCCACTTCAGCACGCGGCTGTTCTCGCCGAAGCCCGGCCAGAGGAACTCGCCCTGTTCGCCGCGGCGGAACCAGTTGACGAAGAACACCTTCGGCAGCTTGGACTCGTCGGAGTTCTTGCCCAGGTCGAGCCAGTGCTGGAAGTAGTCACCGACGTGGTAGCCCAGGAACGGCAGCATGGCCATCGGGTCGCGGCGCACCGTGCCGACCTTGCCCTCGGCGGCGGCGGTCTGCTCGCTGCCCATGGTGGCGCCCATGAACACGCCGTGCTGCCAGTCGCGGGCCTGCGTCACCAGCGGCACCGTGGTCTTGCGGCGGGCGCCGAACAGTATCCCCGAGATCGGCACGCCCTGCGGGTCGTCCCACTCCGGCGCCAGGATGGGGCACTGCGACATCGGGGTGCAGTACCGCGAGTTCGGGTGGGCGGCTTTGGTTTCCGTCTCGCGGATGTACCAGTCCTGGCCCTTCCAGTCGATCAGGTGGTCCGGCTCGCCCTCCAGGCCTTCCCACCACACCTCGTCGTCGTCGGTCAGTGCGACGTTGGTGAACACGGTGTTGCCCGCCGCGATGGTGCGCATCGCGTTGGGGTTGGACTTCCAGTTGGTGCCCGGCGCCACCCCGAAGAAGCCGAACTCCGGGTTGACCGCGTACAGCCGGCCGTCCTTGCCGAACCGCATCCAGGCGATGTCATCGCCCAGGGTCTCGGCGCGCCAGCCCGGGATGGTCGGCTGCAGCATCGCGAGGTTGGTCTTGCCGCAGGCCGACGGGAACGCGGCGGCGAAGTAGTACGCCTTGTTCTCCGGGGAAATCAGCTTGAGGATCAGCATGTGCTCGGCCAGCCAGCCCTCGTCGTGGGCCATCGCCGAGGCGATGCGCAGCGAATAGCACTTCTTGCCCAGCAGGGCGTTCCCGCCGTAGCCGGAGCCGTAGCTCCAGATTTCGCGGGTCTCCGGGAAGTGGGTGATGTACTTGGTGTCGTTGCACGGCCACGGCACGTCCTTCTGGCCGGGCTCGAGCGGGGCGCCCACCGAGTGCAGCGCCTTGACGAAGAACCCGTCGTCGCCGATCTTCTCCAGGGCGGCCTTGCCCATCCGGGTCATCGTGCGCATGGAGACGACGACGTACTCCGAGTCGGTGATCTCGACGCCCAGCTTGGGGTCGTCGGCGCCGAGCGGGCCCATGCAGAACGGGACCACGTACATGGTGCGGCCGCGCATGCAGCCGCGGTACAGGTCGGTCATCAGCGCCCGCATCTCGCCCGGGTCCATCCAGTTGTTGGTGGGGCCGGCGTCGATCTCGCGCTCGGAGCAGATGAAGGTCCGCGACTCGACACGCGCAACGTCCGACGGGTCCGACAACGCCAGGTAGGAATTGGGGTGCTTCTTCTCGTTCAGCTTCGTGAACGTGCCGGCCTCGACCAGCTCGCCGGCCAGCCGGTCGAACTCTTCGGCGGAGCCGTCGGTGAACACCACGCGCTCAGGCTGAGTGAGCTCGGCGACCTCCCGTACCCACGACAGCAGCCCCTGATGGTTGGTGGGCGCGGTGTCCAAACCGGGAATGGTCGCTGAGGTCATCGAAATCTCCTGAATCCTTCTGCGTACTCGTACATCTCTTCAATTGCGTATGTGCTCGACCACACAGCTGCTTGAATGGTGGCGTTAACTACAGGTTATCGTGAGCACCTTGTCGGGGAAGCCTCGGGCAGGTATAAGCCTTCTCACAGCAACGATTCAGAAGCTTCCCCGGCATCCGCATCACCGCTGAAAGAAGCGGGTTTTTCGGTTGCCTCGTCCGCCGCGGCTTTTTCCACGTCCGAAACGGAATCGTCGGACGTAGATATACCCGCTTCACCGAGTTCCGCACGCACCGCCTCGAGGGCCGCCAGCACCGTCGGCAGCTCGCGGTCCCGGGCGGCGGCGTCCCGCGACGCGGCCGTGGCGTGCGCGCGCAGCTCGCGGTCGATGGCGTCGACCTGGTCGCTCACCTGGGCGTTTTCGACCTCGTCCTGGGCCAACACGGCCTTGCTGAGCACCGACTCGGCGACCAGGACGCGGGTGGCGACCAGCTCCTCGGCCACCGACCGCAGCGAGGAGGTGACGTCCCCCGCCCAGCGGTCGAGCAGCGCCCGGTCCCGCAGCAGGCTGCGGATGTGGATGACCAGCAGGGTGACCGCCAGGCCGATCGCCACGCATGTGACCGCCGCGGCCACCGACAGGGCGGGGCTGAGCCGAGCGGCCAGCCCGCCCATCAGCCGGCTCAGGGTCAGCGCCACGCCCAGGCCGAACCCGGCGCCCAGCAGCAACATCAGCCAGGTCTCGTGCCGCCGCGCTTTCAGCGGGGGCGGCGGGACGTCGACCGTCGGCAGCTGCTCGAGGGGCGGCAGGGCCGTCGCGACGCCCACCACCTGCGCGACGTCCGCGAGATGGGTGGCGGTGCCCTCGTTCACCTCGGCCACCACCTCGTCCAGCCGGCCGCGGGTGTGGGCCTCGAAGCCGGCCATGCTGCGCCGGGACAGACCGGCGGCGTCTTCCTGCAGCTCGCTGCGCACCGACGAACACCGGTTGCGCGCGAAGTGCGACAGCTGAACGCGCGCCTGCTGGATCTGACCGCGCAGCGTGACGGTGCGCTCGGTCCTCGCCTCGCGCCGCTGCCGCAGCGCGGTGCTGCGCTCGTCGCGCAACGCTTCCACCCGCGCCCGGCGCCCCGCGCCGTCGGCCTGGCGGTCGAACCGTTCCGCGACGGTGGCCAGCCGAGACTCCCAGGCCCGCAGCCTGTTTCGGCGATCGAGCTCCGGGTCTGCCAGCCGCGCCGAGACGGCCTCCGCCAGGTCGTCGACGATCGGCTCGCCCAGGTCGGGTTGCGCGGCCGCGCCCACCCAAGGCACCCCGGCGTAGCGCGGCGCATGCGCGGCCAGCGTCTCGCGGTCGGCGGCCAGGACGTCGCGCCAGCCCCGATGCACGTCGATCTTCGACACCGCCGCCACCACCGCATCGGTGTGCGCGGCGGCGGCGTCCAGCAGCGCGCAGTCGGACGGCGTGAGGTGCGCCGCCGCGGAAACCACGAACACCACGGCCAGCGGCACGTCGCCGGGCCCCAACTCCGACGACTCGACGAACTTGTGCCCCGGCAGCCGTTCCCGCAGCGCCGCGGCCACCGCGCTCACCCCCGCCAGCCACGGTCCCGTCACCAGCACCACGTCGCGGCGGTGCACGGCGGGAGGGTCCAGCTCCGGCCCGATGCTCGCAACCAGGGCGTCCACTCGGGCAATCGGATCATCGGGCGTGTCGGCGCTCACCGCCAGTCCCCCGGCAGCGACCCGCAGGCCCGCGACCACAGGCGCATCGATCCCCGCGCGATGTCGTCGCCGCAGGCGCGGTGCAGCTCGCTCGAGGTTGTGCGGCTGTAACGCTGCCACCGCACCGCCCGCGGCAGGTGCGCGGACGGGTCGCGGTCCCAGTCGGCGGGCCCCGCCACGCCCGGGTTCAGCCCGGCCGCCTCGGCAAGGTCGACGGCCGCCGCCATCCGTGCGACCACGGTGTCGTCGTGGGACAGGAACGCGCCGATCGTCTCGTCACCGACCGCCAGGGCCTCGAGCTCCGCGGCGGCGTCCAGCACCCGCCGGTAGCGCGCCTCGGCGCCGGCGACCGAGATCTTGGACAGGACGGCGTCGATCCCGCTCGTCCGGCGCAGCAGGGCCCGTAGCTGCGCGGTGGTCCTGCCCTGCCGCGCCGCCGCGACCCCGAGCGCGATGCCGAACAGGTCCAGGCTGTTCAGCAACCGCATCCGCACGCTGGTCGACAGGGGGTTGTCGGCCGCCAAGAACCCGGTGAAAGAGCCGTCGAGGCACTCGGCGGCGCCCGGATGCGCGGCCAGCGTCCGCAGCGCCGACCACAACGAGTCGTCCAGGCCGTCGAGCGCGGCGACCGCGAGCAGGCCGCTCACCGGCAGCATGGGCACACCGATCCGGGCGGTCAGCTCCGCACAGCGGCTGCGCGCCGCCGCGATCGGCCCGTCCCCGCCCGACAGCGACCCGACCAGGTCCGCCTTGTTCAGCACCGCAAGCACCGGGCGCCCGGCGCCGGCGATCGCGTCGGCGTCTTCGGGCTTGGCCACCTCGGCGAGCACCTGGACGACGACGTCGGCAGCACGGCCATCCGCCGTGCTCACCGCGATGCCCGCGGCGGCGCCGGCGCGGGCCAGCGCCCGGGCGACGGTGCCGCGCCCGACGCCGGGGCGGCCACGAACGAGCACGGCCAGCGGCGCGGCCGTCCGCTCCGCGATCGCCGTCACGCGCGGGTCGGGGTGGCCGGCGGCGAATCCCGCCAGTTCGTCGACGAAATCCTGGTGTCCTTGTCCCCTCATCGTCCCCTCATGCTTCACGTTCGGTTCGATGGATCCGACCCGGGGGCCGGTCGGGTCCCACCGAATGGTGGCACTTGCGTCACTTTGATGCGAGCCACCGTCTGACTGTTACCAGCTGAAGGCAACTGTTGGGTATCAATCCGGACCAGGGGCGGCTACATCACACGTTTATGCGCCACCATGGACAAATGCATGCGCAACCCGGGGTGGGAGTATGGCGCGCCGTGCCCCAGGAGGAATCGGACGACCGTCGCGACCAGCGCCTTCTTCCGGCATCGACCTTTCGCTCCCGGCGATCCGCCCTTTCCGACGCCCAGCGGCAGACCTGGGAACGGCTGTGGCCGCAGCTGGGCCTCTCCGTCGGCACCCAGTCCGCGACGGACGAAGGCGGCATGGAGCCGGCACTGGACACCCGCGCATGGTTTGGCCGCGAGGCGCCCCTGGTGCTCGAGATCGGTTGCGGCAGCGGCACCTCGACCGTGGCGATGGCCAAGGCCGAACCCGATATAGATGTGATCGCGGTGGAGATCTACAAGCGCGGGCTGGCGCAACTGCTGTGCGCGATCGACCGCGAAGGGGTCGGCAACATCCGCTTGATCCGCGGCAACGGCGTTGACGTGCTGCAGCGGCTGATCCCGCCGCGCTCGCTGACCGGAGTCCGCGTCTTCTTCCCCGACCCCTGGCCGAAGGCCCGCCACCACAAGCGCCGGTTTTTGCAGCCGGGCACGGTTGGCCTGATCGCCGACCGGTTACTCCCTGGTGGTGTCCTGCATGCGGCGACGGACCACCCCGGCTACGCCGAGCACATCGGTGCCGTCGGCGATGCCGAGCCGCGGCTGCGCCGCATCGACCCCGCGAGCAGGCTCCCGATCTCGGTGGTGCGGCCGACCACCAAGTACGAGACGAAGGCCCACGAGGCGGGCAGCGCCGTCACCGAATTCATCTGGCTGCGACATGAGTAGGCGATGACCATGAGCCTGGCGGAAGAACAGACCGCGGCAGCAGAACCCCTGGCGGTGTTGTCCGACGACGCGTCGCTGGGCAGCTTCTCACCGCCGGGTGGCCGTGTCTTGCTGGTCTGGGACGCGCCCAACCTCGACATGGGGCTCGGCTCGATCCT
Source organism: Mycobacterium sp. E3305 (assembly GCF_001666785.1). Lineage (NCBI taxonomy): Bacteria > Bacillati > Actinomycetota > Actinomycetes > Mycobacteriales > Mycobacteriaceae > Mycobacterium > Mycobacterium sp. E3305. The sequence continues at coordinate 22,742 of NZ_LZJA01000198.1, forward strand.
GGGCAGACGACCCACCGCCCTGGAGCGCCCGCGGTTCGACGCCCTGGGCCGCTGGCTGCTGGCGCGTACGGCCGAGGTCAGCGCGAGCCGGCCCGGTGTCGTGGTCGAGCCCGAGGCCACCGTGTTCACCAACATCGCGCCGGGCAGCGCCGACGTCGTCCGCCCCTGGGTGGACGCGCTGCGCAACGTGGGGTTCGCCGTATTCGCCAAGCCGAAGATCGACGAGGACAGCGACGTCGACCGCGACATGCTCGCCCACATCGAGCTGCGGCGCAGCCAGGGGCTGGCGGCGCTGGTGGTGGCGTCGGCCGACGGGCAGGCATTTCGCCTGCCGCTGGAGGAGATAGCCCGCACCGGAGTCGCCGTCCAAGTCATCGGATTTCGCGAACATGCGAGTTGGGCGCTAGCGTCGGATACCTTGGACTTTGTCGACCTGGAAGACATCAGCGGTGTGTTCCGGGAGCCGTTGCCGCGAATCGGCCTAGATTCGCTGCCTGACCAGGGAGCATGGCTGCAGCCGTTCCGGCCGCTGTCCGCTCTGTTGACCGCGCGTGTGTGACACTGGCTTGGAAACCGAGACACCACGCGGGTCGTTGACGATCCAGTAAGGAGCTTGCGTGTTCGCCTGGTGGGGTCGAACTGTGTACCGGTATCGGTACATCGTGATCGGGGTCACGGTAGCTCTGTGCCTGCTGGGTGGCGTCTTCGGGATGAGCCTGGGCAAGCATGTCACACAGAGCGGCTTCTACGACGAGGGCAGCCAATCCGTGAAGGCCTCGGTGCTGGGCGACCAGACCTACGGCCGCGACCGCACCAGCCACATCGTCGCCACTTTCACCGCCCCGGAGGGCAAGACGGTGGACGACCCGGCATGGCGGGACAAGATCGTCGCCCAGCTCAACAAGTTCAAGACCGACCACGCCGACCAGGTGGTGGGCTGGGCCGGCTGGCTGGCCGCGCCGGACAGCACCAATCCCCTGATCAAGGGCATGGTCAGCGAGGATCGCAAGCACACGTTCGTTTCCATCCCGCTCAAGGGCGACGATGACGACACGATCCTCAACAACTACAAGGCGATCGCGCCCGATCTGCAGAAGCTCGACGGCGGGACGGTGGCGCTGGCCGGCCTCGAGCCGATCGCCAACGCCCTGACCGGCACCATCGCCACCGACCAGCGGCGCATGGAGGTGCTGGCACTGCCGTTGGTGACGGTTGTGCTGTTCCTGGTCTTCGGCGGCGCGATCGCCGCCGGCCTGCCCGCCATCGTCGGCGGGCTCAGCATCGCCGGCTCGCTCGGCATCCTCCGCCTCGTCGCCATGTTCGGGCCGGTGCACTTCTTCGCCCAGCCCGTGGTCTCGCTGATCGGCCTCGGTATCGCCATCGACTACGGACTTTTCGTCGTGAGCCGGTTCCGGGAGGAAATCGCCGAGGGCTACGACACCGAGGCGGCCGTGCGCCGAACGGTGATGACCGCCGGGCGCACCGTCACGTTCTCGGCGGTGCTGATCATCGCCTCGAGCGCCAGCCTGCTGGTGCTGCCGCAGGGCTTCGTGCACTCGCTGACCTACGCCATCTTCGCCGCGGTGGGGCTGGCCGCGCTGCTGTCGATCACGTTCCTGCCGGCCTGCCTGGGCATCCTCGGCCGCCACGTGGACGCGCTGGGCGTCCGGACCGCGTTCCGGGTGCCGTTCCTGCGGAACTGGAAGTGGTCGCGCGCCTACCTCAACTGGCTCGCCGACCGGCTGCAGAAGACCAAGACCCGCGAAGAGGTCGAGGCCGGCTTCTGGGGCAAGCTGGTCAACTGGGTGATGAAGCGGCCGCTCGCGTTCGCCATCCCGATCGCCGTCGGCATGATCCTGCTCGTCATCCCCCTGGGCAACCTGTCGTTCGGTGGCATGAGCGAAAAGTATTTGCCGCCGAACAATTCGGTGCGCCAGGCCCAGGAGCACTTCGACAAGCTCTTCCCCGGATACCGCACCGAGCAACTCACGGTCGTCATTCAGAGCACCAACAACAGCAAGGTCACCGACCAACAGGTCGCCGACATCCGCAACCGGATCTCCTCGATCGGTGGCTTCACCGACAAGACCTGGGAGGAGCGGCCCTGCCCGACGATCGCGGGCAACCCCTGCGTCGCCGGCCCGAACGGGACGACGGTGCCCAAGGACGGCTCGGTGCGGGTGATCCAGAACGGCCTCGTCAATAAGAACGATGCCGCCAAGAAGATCAGCGAGCTGCGGGCGATAAACCCGCCGAAGGGCCTCAACCTCTATGTCGGCGGCACCCCCGCGCTGGAGCAGGACAGCATCCACAGCCTGTTCGACAAGGCTCCGCTGATGCTGGTCCTGTTGCTCACCGCGACCATGCTGTTGATGTTCCTGGCGTTCGGATCGGTGGTGTTGCCGATCAAGGCCGCGGTGATGAGCGCGCTGACGCTCGGGTCCACGATGGGCATCCTGACGTGGATCTTCGTCGACGGGCACCTGTCGCATTGGCTGAATTTCACCCCGACCCCGCTGATGGTGGTGCTGATCGCGCTGGTCGTCGCGGTGGGCTTCGGTCTGGCCACCGACTACGAGGTGTTCCTGGTGTCCCGCATGGTCGAGGCGCGCGAACGTGGCATGTCGACCGCCGAGGCCATCCGCATCGGCACCGCGACGACCAGCGCGATCAGCACCACCATCAGCGGGGTCGGGGTGAAATTCAGCCAATGCGACAGGTGCCCGT
>NZ_LZJA01000199.1:0-751 GCF_001666785.1 Mycobacterium sp. E3305
GGGCCCGAAATCCGTGCCCACCCGCGAGGCCTGCTCATCACTCATCGCTGATCCTTGTCACCCAACCACCACAGCACATCAAGTCAGCCGCCGTAGTTCGTCCACCACGTATGCAGGTCTTCGAGGGCGGGAGGATCACCGTAGGCGTCACAGAGCAGGAGTTTGGCGTCGTTGGTCCAGATGACGTTCGGGTGGTTCTTGTAGGTGCCGCACGCGATCGAGCCGGCGGTCACCGTCGGGGTGCTGTCGTGGTGCCAGCCGTCCGGTGACGGACCGGCCCCCGGACAGTTGAGCAACTGTACGGCGGCGACGTCGTCGTCGAACGCCTTCTTGAGCAGATCGGCATTGGCGAACAACCCGTAGACGGCGCGGGAAGGGCCGCCCTGGTTGGTGTTCTGGTCGCAGTCGACCATGGCCAACGCGTTCACCCAAATGCTGTTGGCCTTCGGGGTGGCAGGGGTGCAAGCGCCACTGGGATATCCGGCGGGCAGCACGCTCATCAGCTTGCTCTGCGGGTTCGGGGCCCTGCTCGTCGTGGTCGTGGTGACCGTTCTGCTGGTCGTCGTGGTCGTCGAGGTCGAGGTCCGGTTGGCCTGCGAGTTGCTGTCGTCGCCGCCCATCACCATCGCGATGCCGACCGCGGCGACGACGAGGACGACGACCAGTGCGGCGACGCCGGCGATGATGGGCCAGGGGTTGCGTCGTTTGGGTGGGGGTTGGTTCCAGGCGGGTGCGCCGGTGAATTGGCGCT